>JAMONY010000001.1 GCA_027066325.1 Helicobacteraceae bacterium
TTTTATCTGTACTATTGGCATCTAAGTCTGCTGTTTGTAAAGTTATGTGTGGTGAGATAAAAGCATCTAAAGTAGATGTTTTAAGCTGAAGTGTTGAGATATCTACATCTAACTCAAAACCACTCTGTTGCACAAACTTGCTAGAGCTATTGAGCAGATCTTTAAACTCATCTTTAATGTGCACTTGTATCTTAAAATTGTCATCAGGTCTATCGTACTCTATGCCGATTACACTCCCTACTGTAAGGCTCTTATAGAGCACCTTTGTCCCCATAACTATGGAGTCTAGTGTTGGGCATACAAGTGTTATATTGAGACCATCTGCTAGATAACTTCTATGCAAAAGATCAGTATAGCTCTCATAAAGAGTGAAGTTTTTCTTATTGGATCTAGCTTTAAGATCTGGTGTAAGTAGAGATATCCCGCTACTTAAAAGTCTATCTGCCGATGCTACATCGAGCTCTATTTTCTGCATAGATAGCTCCAGATTTACACCGCTATCTACATAAAACTGTGAGGAGTTATTGACAAATTTACTATATTGATCTTGAATTAAAACAGCTGCTTGAAGCCTATCTGAACTAGAGGCAAAACCTAAAGATATTACCCTACCTATAACAACTCCTCTGTAGTAGACACTAGTGCCAACTCTAACACCATCTGCTCTTTTAAGCTGAAGATGTACAACTCTTTGGTTTTTTTGTGGCTGTATGGGTAGAAGCGTAAACGATGAGTCTATGGAGGAGCCCTCATCTCTTGTATCAAACTCTATCTTTGATCCTGACAATACACTGCCAATACTGCTTAGATTGTCAAGCTTAAATTCAGGTGTATCTATCCAAAAATACGCCTCTTCATTGGCTAAGTTTCTATACTCTCTATATAGTTTGGCACTAATTGTACTCTGTTTATCTTGTTGATTATATGCTATATCGATCACTTTGCCAGCTCTAATACCTTTGTAGTAGATGTAGTTTAATCCAGAGTCTATAGAGTACTCTTTTGGGGTTATGATAGATATAGCCCTGTCATCAAGTCTAGATAGCTCTTTACTATCGTACAGTTTAAAACTATATTTTTTTAGTGAGCTATCATCTGCTGGAGAGTCAAATGAGATGCCGCCACTAAGTACAGATGCCACAGAGTCTACCTGAAGCTCTATACCCGATAGTGACGCTTTAAAATCAACCGCACTAATACGCCAAAAATTACTACTATTTTTCACAAGATCTTGATACTCTTTCTGGATAAATATCGTGTAGCCTACGCTATTTTTACTAAGATTTCTATCGACTATCTCTCCTACAATAAACTTTTTGTAGAGCACGGGAGTTTTAAGACTAAGCACTCCAGCCTCTGCTGTTAACTTGAGATATAGCCCATCTCTATGTTGCAAAAATGGTCTTTTAGAGAGAGCTTTAAACCTGTATTGTGGCTTCTGAGCATAAACTTCACTCATGTCTTGTGCACTTTGAAACATCTCTATGTAGACACCACTTATGATGGTATCAAGCCCTGAGACCTCCGCAAATGAGACTTTTGGCTCAACCTTGACAAAAGATGCGCCACTCTTAGCCACCAACCCCTCCAGTTTTGACTCAACATTGATTGTTACATCAACAAGTCGCATATCAGCATCATTGACTGTTACATGGCTTACAGTTCCAACTTTAATACCCCTATGTATAAGGGCACTTTTGCCAGCAACTATGCCACTACCGTTGTTAAAAACGACAACTATTTTTGTTTTAGTATCAGCATAATATGAAAAAAGCATCCAAGCTACTATGCCTAAAGCCGTAAGCGGTATAAGCCAAACTAGCCACAAAGCACTACCGCTTTTACTAGAAGCTACAGGTAAGTTATCCATCATCCACCTTGTAATTTGAAAAAAAGTATAACATAAAAGATGTAGTTTTAGTATCTAGCAGTAGAGAATGATACAAAAAAGTCTAGTAGCGCTCTTTAGCAAGATCTCTTTTCTAATTTGCTATACTTAGTCTAAAATTACTCAACAGGTACCTTTATGAAAGATAGTAGCAATCTATGGCTAAATCAACTTTTCGATACATTTACAAATAGCTCTCAAGTAGAGTTATATTTTGAAGCAGATAAAAAACTACAGCATCAAGATACCATCTTAAATCTATCTATTCACCCCATCCGTTTTGCAGATGATATTTTTTTTAATTTCTACACAAACAGCGATCAGTTAAGAGATAAACTAAGAAGATACGAGGTGGACTACAGACTTTTCTACCATCAAGCCGATATCATCAAAGCTACATACTTAAAGAGTGTAAAAAAAGAGAAGATAGAGGAGAGCTCACTACTACTTATAGGACAAACAGAGAGAGATAAAGTTCTATTTGATGGTAGCAAGTACCTATCTTTACTAGACTACATAGATGAGATCAAAAAAGTTGCAAAAAGATACAATAAGGTCTATTTTAAACCTCATCCATATGCTAAAAATAGTAAAAAGATATATAGAGCTTTAAAAAAAGAGTTGGGTAACATGGAGATTGTTTATGACAACATCTATCATCTTCTCTCAAGTAGACAGATCTTACATGTCTGCGCTATCAACTCTAGTGTGCTCTATGAGGCAAAATATTTTAAAAAAGATGTGACATTTTTACATAAACCTACTTTTGATTTTCACAATCAAGATATAGGAGTTTATGGAGACTACTTCTGCTCTACTTTCTGGAGTGATATTTTAGATGTAGAAGATAAAGGAGTTACTCTACCATTTGTACCAAATCGTCTAAGAAAATCTCTTAATGATTTCTGGGGATACAATACAATAGACAACGAAATTATCCTCAAAGATATAGTCAAAAGCAAGATACGCTACCTCCTACATAGGTACCTCTAGTGCGAGTACTGTTTGATGCTAGGGTCCTATCTCACAAACACTACACCGGAGTAGAGAACTATGCAAAAAATATCTTAGACAATATGGTTGACAATATAGAGATTCAGATAGCCAAGCCAGCTACAAACAGCAAGTATCTAGCCCACCTTTGGACACATTTTGTACTGCCACTTAAAAGATGTGATCTGCTATTTTGTCCTGCCAATATTGCGCCTATATTTGTGCCAAAGAGCAAAAAACTTGTTATCACCATACATGATGTATCATTTATAACCTATCCAGAGAGCTTCTCACCTTTTTTTAGACTCTACTATAGATTTATCGTGCCGATCAATATCAGACGAGCCGATAAAATTATCACTGTATCGCATAGCTCTAAAAGTGAGATTGAGAGATACTACCCTGCATCAAAAGGAAAAATTGAAGTAGTACACCTAGCTGCTTCTAAAATGTTTAAAAAATTGGATATCGCAAAAAAAGAGCAGCTTTTATATGTCGGGAGTCTAAATGAGCGAAAAAATTTTACTGGAGTCATTGAGGCCTTTAAGCTACTCAATACAGACCGATACAGATTAGTAGTAGTTGGCAACTTCTCTTCAAGTTTTGCACTTACTGCAGACTCTAAAGCGGTATTAGATGAGGTAAAAAACAACCCACACATAGATTTAAAACAGAGTGTTGACAATAGCGAGTTGGTCAAGATATATAACGAGTCTAAGCTTTTTGTATTTCCATCTTTTTATGAAGGCTTTGGCTTGCCACTACTAGAAGCTATGTCTTGTGGCACTCCTGTTATAACTTCCAATACAACATCTCTGCCAGAGGTGGGTGGTAGTGCTGCAATCTACTGCAATCCATCTAGTCCAGAGGAGATAAGAGATAAAATTGAGCTAGTGCTAAGTAGCACAAAAGTGCAACAGAGTCTGATAAAAAGAGGTCTTAAGCGTGCACAAGAGCTCTCTTGGAGGAGATCAGCCCTAAGGCATCAAGAGGTGTTTATAGATCTATTAAGAGATTAAAATCGGATCATAACTCCACCATAGACTCCACTATAGCCTACTTTGTTAACAATCCGTCCCGCTTCATACTCTATCTTGTGTACGCGATAACCTAGCTCTAAAGCTGGTTGAACTACTGGTATAAAAGTTAGTGTATAGTCCAACTTAACTCTTGCATCATAGCCAATATTTTCTAAATAACTTACATATTTTATGAGCACCTCTGCCCCAAAAGCATCAGTAGGATCTACTCTTGCTCTTGCATACGCTAAAATAATGGTGATATCTTTTAGATCTGCATAATTAGAACTAATATTTTTAAAATCTAATCCTAAATCTAGAGTCATAAAGAGTGTGTCATCTAGTATGTTGTAATAGAGTATAGCATCGAGCTCATTTATCTTAAATTTATCTTGCGTAGGAGTATCATGTTGGAGTGATAGGTACTCTACTCTTACATTTGGTATAAGCGGGATAGGATGCTTAAAGTATGCCCACAGATACAGGCTACTCTCCTGATCAATATCAAAGCCATCACCAAGATCTTGGGTAAATGTGCCATCTTTGTCTGTAAGTTCACCAGATACTTCAGCATCATAGAGCCCAGCTCCAATCTCTGCTCTTATAAAATCAGCATTAAGTAGTGTACTAAAAATAGAGAACATTAACACAAAAATAGATATCTTTTTCACAATATACTCCTGATTTTGAAAATGGTAGTATAGCATAAGTAACTTTTTTATGCGATCTAAATATCAAACTATTCATAAGATAAAAGTATCTCTTCAAACCTTAACCAAAACCCCTAACCAAAAACTACAAGCCAAGAGAAAAATCTTTAAAGTATACTAATACACTTAACATAAACTACA
>JAMONY010000002.1 GCA_027066325.1 Helicobacteraceae bacterium
TTTGACTTTACAGACTCTAAAAGTGTTGAGAATAGAGTTGATTATATAGCAGAAGATAGGGTAGCTACCTAATCTAGCGAGATCTTTGTAGCTAGTATCTATATGGTTAAGTCTAGATATGCCGAATCTGTTGTTATAGATGTCATGAGTGTAGCAGGAGAGCCCTTTAAGAGAAATAGATCATTAAAAAATATGCCTACCATATTGCCAACAGTTGCACTCACAAGCTGATCTGCCGCTGTATGTCCACCATCTTCTACTCTTGTAATAGCACTTGCAATTGCCATGGAGTAACTTAAGGTGTTGAGAGCATATCTGCTCAAGGGTGAAATATGTAACTGCTGTACATTTCGCCTAGTCATAGCAGCGCCACTAAAAGGACCAATTGCATGCTGAGAGCCTATGGCATAATTTGCGCCATTAGGGCTTGTTTTATCTATATTGTGATTTAAAGTATCGCCAATAAAAACACCAACTTTAAAAGCTGTAAACTCAACTACTGCTCGCTCAACTTTCACAAGATAGGTGTCATCTTCTATAAAGAGTCCAGTTAGGTAGGTTTCGTATCCGTTAATGGTCCTATATAGATCATCATAATCTATCTCGATAAACTCATTTTCCATAAAATACTTTGTTAATCTTGCATCAGAGTTAGTAGCATACAACAAAGTTGCTCCCACTGCTGGTATAAGTGTTCCGTAGTCTACTATGGTATTGTACGATGCTTTTTTAGTAGCACTATAAGCACTCTGCAATGCTCTGCTGCCACACCCAGTCAGTAGTAATAAAACAGATATAAAAATGATAAATCTCATGTTACTCCAAATCTCTCATAAGTGATCCTAAAAATCTTTTGCGAAAGATTAGAAGCTACACAATATTGATCACACTGTACTATCGCTTGATGGTTGCCCTACTAAAGTATAACCAGATAGCTCCTGCTATAGATATCAATACAATAGGGGCAATATATGGCTTATCGCTTACAACTGCAAAAGCATTCACTATAGACTGTCCTGCAAGATAACTTCCACCGCCAACTACTACCGCCCAAAGAGCGGACGCTGCTAGGTTAAAGATACTAAACTTAGCAAAACTGTATTTTGTGATACCGATGGCTAAAGGGATAAGTGTTTTTATGCCATACACAAACTTCTGGAAAAATATGATCCAGTTTCCATGTCGTCTCATAAGTAGATGTGAGAGTGCTAGTTTGCGTCTATGTTTTTTGAGATACTTCAACACATCACTCTTGTGATACCTCGACATATAAAACAGAAGTGTATCACCTAAAAAGTTTGCCACAAAAGCGATTGCGATTGAGGTTGAAAGATCTAGTTTACCCATAAAAGAGAGTACACCAGCTGCCATAAGCCCTACAAACCCACCCCCAAGTGAGTAGATAAATAGCGCGATATAACCATAGGTGGTTAGATTGGTTAGCATATCCTCCATAAAGTAGACTAAGGCTCTATAGATGGTCCAGCAGCAGAGTAGTCAAACTCACCACCTTCGATCTGGTACTTTTTAAAATTATCGATAAACATCTGAGCTAACTCATCGCGTGATCTATCAAACTCATCTTTATCACTCCAAGCATTGCGTGGATTGAGTATCTCTGGATCTATCTTGCCAAGAGTGCGAGGAACATGGAGCTTGAAGGTTCTAGTTGTATCAAACTCACTCTGCTTGATAGATCCATCTAGTATAGCGTTGATACATGCTCTTGTGTCTTTGATGCTCATGCGTTCACCAACACCATATGCACCTCCGCTCCAGCCTGTATTTACCAGATAGACATCAACACCGTGTTTATCTATCTTCTCACCAAGCAGTTTGGCATAAACTGTTGGATGAAGTGGCAAAAATGCCTCTCCAAAACATGCGCTAAATGTAGCTACAGGCTCGGTTATACCCCTCTCAGTACCAGCTACTTTAGCAGTATAGCCACTCAAGAAGTAGTACATAGCCTGCTCTTTTGTAAGCTTTGATACTGGTGGCAGAACACCAAATGCATCTGCTGTTAAAAAGATAATATTTTTTGGGTGAGATGCCATGAGTGATGGTTCATGGTTTTTGATATGCTCTATAGGGTAAGATACTCTAGTGTTTTCAGTCTTACTAGCATCACTGTAGTCTACAGCTCCACTCTCATCTGTCACTACATTTTCAAGTAGAGCATTTTTGCGTATTGCGGCAAATATCTCTGGTTCACTTGAGCTGTCTAAGTTGATCACTTTTGCGTAACATCCGCCCTCAAAGTTAAACACTCCATCATCATCCCATCCGTGCTCATCATCACCTATGAGTGCGCGTAATGGGTCTGTAGATAGTGTAGTTTTACCTGTACCACTCAAACCAAAAAAGAGTGCTGTATCGCCATCTTTTCCTACATTTGCAGAGCAGTGCATAGAGAGTTTATTTTCAAGTGGTAACCAGTAGTTCATCATAGAGAAGATACCCTTCTTCATCTCTCCTCCATACCAAGTCCCACCTATCACTGCAACTCTATCTTCTATGTTGAAGAGTACAAAAACTTCTGAGTGTAGCCCCATCTCTTTGTATCTATCGTTGGTGGCTTTGCATGCATTTATCACTGTAAAGTCTGGCGTAAAGTCTTGAAGCTCTTGTGGCTCTGGTCGTATGAACATATTTTTGACAAAATGGGCTTGCCATGCTATCTCGGAGATAAATCTGATATTGCGCCTGCTGCTTTTAGATGAACCTGCAAATAGATCCATAACATAGAGCTCTTTATTGCTCAAAGTTTTAGTAGCTAGCCTATATAGCTCATCGAAGTACTCTTTTGAGATAGGCTGATTGATATCTCCCCAAGCTATATGCTCTTTTGATGAGCTTGATTCAACAAAGAACTTATCTTTTGGGCTTCTGCCTGTAAAGATGCCAGTGTCAACTGTTGTTGCGCCACTATCTGTCTGTGTGCACTCACCATTTTGAATCTCTAGCTCTATGAGGTCATCAAAGCTTAAGTTGTAGTGTATCGTACCTATATTCTCTATGCCAAGCTTCTCAATATCAGCACTCTTCATGATGTTTTCGCCTTTTATGCAAACTTTGAGTGCAATTATACCCTCAAATAATTAGTGTAACCTTTCTTTGATCATATCTATTGAAACTCTCATGATTTAAACTACTCTTTTACAATCTTGCCACATCTATACTGAACTTCTCTGCTGCTATTGAGATCATACAGTATCTGTCTACCATCTAATAAACCATATCTATAAGAAGACTCCTCTACTAAAAGAGCATCACTATCCCATCGATACACCTTACCATCAATCAGATCGTCTTTAAATTGTACTTTAGCTGCTAGTTTACCATCTGGATACCACTGCTGTTGTAGATCATCTCTGAAGCCATGTTTATACTCTACCTGAGACATAAGTGTACCATTTGGGTACCAGATACTAGCTGTTCCATCTGGTAGATTTTGACTATATCGCACACTACTCTCTAAGACGCCATCTCTATAGTATCGTTCCAAAATACCATCTAGCTTACCATCCCTAAACTCTGCCTTGATCCTCTCCTCACCGCTCTCATACCAGACAATCATCTTGCCATGGTATCTGCCATCTTGCAAGTGAACTTGCATCTGCTTCAAAAGACCATCATCAAACATAACTGTAAGCTGAGATAGATTGTTATCTAGTTTTTTTACAATGAGCTTAGATGAGCTGTGAAATTTTAGATCCAACTCATCTTTGTGTACAACATACTCTATGGAAGATATGTGATTAAACCCATCGACTACTTGCTGCTGTTTACGCAAAACTTTCTTAATTTCTATATCACATATGTCTTGATGTTTAGGTTGAATAGCTTGAGGTTTCTGTTTTGGTTTGATCTGAGGTTTTGTATGGACTTTAGCAACTCTCTCTTCTGTTGACTTGGCATAAAATGTTGTTAGAAAAGTTTTTGCATCACTAGAGTTCTGTTTAGCTGCTCTTTGTAGCCACACCTTAGCATCTGATATGTTGTTAAAATTCTTATATAGCAGTCTGCCGTATAAGAATTGAGCTTGGGCTATGCCCGAATCGGCCGCTATCTTAAGCCATCTCTTAGCTTCATCTTGATCAAAATACCGTGCACTAGTATAGTGTAGTCCTAACTTAAAAGCGGACATTGTATGTCCTTGTGCAGCAGATGCTCTATACCATCTTATGGACTCTGCTCTATCTTTAGCAACGCCGTATCCCCTACTAAACATATATCCTAGATAGTACTGCACATCTCTATCGGTCTGCTGCTCAATAGGAATCCAGTTCTCATAAGCTTTAGCATAATGACCTCTCTTAGCAGCTTTTAAACCATCATCCACAGAGGCATAAATAGTTACAGTAAATACCAATAAAAGAGTTAAAAATCGCATCAATTAAATAGCACCTCTTTTTTCAAGATAGTGTTATTATACAATAATCTGTTACAATATAGTCATATTTTAAAAATAGAGCAGATAAACATGACCGAAACAGAGAAGCAAAAACAGTATCTATCTCTTCTAAAGTCTACCATTAGTAGTCGCGAAGATATAGATAAGCTACTATCAAAAGAGACATTTACGAAGAGTGTATTGGAGTTTTTAAATAGAGCCTCTGATATCATCTCATCTAAATCTTTAGACACTAATCTCATCACAGTATCTTACGACATAGTATCGATCATTTCGGACAAATTTCAAAAAAAAGTAGAAGAGGGTCAGAATCCATTTGATCCCAAAATGCGTAGCTCAATAGATAAACTACTACTATCTCCAAAAGTGCTTGCCTATATCAACAATAGCTACCAAGTAAGTCAGGCAGATCAAAATATTATAAAGATAGCACAACATCAACTAGAGCAAGATAAGCAGATATCATCACAACAGTATCTTAGGCTTCACCACTTCTTCTCAAACATCGATCTTCCAGCAGGCTCAAACTATATGCATATAGATGATGGGCGACACAAAAAGATAGAGCTATTGATCCAAGATTATGAGAGTGCCTCATCACAAACATATCAAAAAAAGATCAATAGCATAACGGACCATCTAAACAAAGATAGCAGATCCAATAGCACAAAACTACAGATAAAACGCTCTACTGTATGGATCATAATCTTTAGTGTAGTCATAGCTTCTACTGCTCTTTACTACTACCTTACGCCAGCACAGACAGCAAGCTACTCAACATCTGCTAGCATAAAACATAAAAGATCAGTTCCCCACAAGAGTACAAACATAGATACAAAAGAGCAGATAGAGCGTTTATCGTTAAAAATGGCTCAAGATAACGGCATAGGTAAAACTATACTACTCAACGAAAGCCCTACCCTAACATATCCGATCTCTATGTTTAAAAAAGGTATCAAGATAGATCCTATAGAGTGTCAAGATAGAGCGATAGAGATCTTCACAATTGATGACATGAAGATCTACTGTTACAGTAACGACCAGATAGAGTCAATATGAGCTATAGCTACATACTACCTATCATCTTTTTAGGTATCATACTCCAAGGGTGTGGAGGTGGTGGAGGTGGTGGAGGCTCACCTAGCTCAAGCTCTAGTAGCTCATCTTCAACTCACTCAACATATGGATATGATCTGCCGCCAGTTATAGATCGGCAAAACAGAGCTCTTTTGGTGGTTCGCATTGAGTACAATGATACACGATTTGTCAACTCATCAGATATCTGGAATCGTAAGATATTTGGGTACAAAAATCATCAACTAAATCACTATTTTAGTACTCTCTCGAACGGACTTTTTACACTAAATATAGCCCAAGAAACCGATGGTCTAAAAGATGGCATCATAGAGATCACACTACCAAGCCAACACCCAAACTCTACTAGTAATGGATCAATACATAAAGATCTAATACAAGCTCTAAAGATAGCCGATCAATACATAGACTTTTCAGCTTACGATACCAATGAAGACCAGAAGCTATCTGCTAATGAGCTACTCTTTTTATTTGTTGTTGCTGGTGGTGAAAAAGCTTTTTACCCAACTACAACTCCAAGTGTATGGGCACATCAACACTGCTTAAGTAGCAAAGATGCGCCCAAGCTTGATGCTATAAAAGTTCTAGAGTGTGATGATGGCAAATATGCGCTTATTGGTGAGAGGCATATTGAGCGCTCATACTCCAAAGATGCTACCATAGGAATCATAGCCCACGAGCTCTCACATGCAGCCTTTAATCTACCAGATCTCTACAGTACTGTCTCATCTGCTACCTCTGCTGGCATTGGCTATTTTGGACTTATGAGTAGTGGATTTTGGGGCAGATCGTCCCTATCTGACCCATATGGAAACACACCTGTTATGATGAGCGCCTATAGTAGAGTAAAATCTGGGCTCATAAAGCCGCATATCAAGAGTGAGAGCAGACAAGCAGACCTTCTTCTACACGATACATCACAAACAGACTTTAATATCGCACTACTTCCTATAGATCAAAATGAGTATTTTTTGATTGAAAACCGATCGATACTAGGTTATGATGCAGGTCTTTTTGATCTTCAAGGTGGATATAGCGGAGGATTAGCGATATGGCATATAGATCAAAAGATCATACAGAGTCAACAAGCATCAAATAGCGTCAACAACAACCCTGCCCACAAAGGTGTAGATCTTGAAGAGGCAGATATCAGAAGACTAGATCTTGATAGCACATTTAAAGGTAGCGGTAAAAATCTGTACTATAGAGGCAATATAGACACCTTCTCACCCCAAAGTACACCATCATCAGATAGATACAGTGGGGCACCAAGTGGCATATATGTAGACAATATATCAAGCTACAGTCAAACTATGCGCTTAAGAGTTACAAATCCAAACAAGGTACCACAATGAGACCTATAACTCTAATCATCTTTGCATTAAGCATCTCTAACATCATGGCCGCACCAGCACTCTCAAAAAAAGTGCTTTTAACCCAACCAGATGGTAGTAGTTTTACAGCAACACAAAGAGGTGATGAGTATCTAAACTGGATAGAAACAGAAGATGGATCTATACTAATCTTAAACGATAAAGAGGGTGATTTTGAGTACGCCATAATAGACGGATTTGAGTTAAAAGGCAACAATGTAACATATCATAAAACAGATAGTAAAGCTAGAGATGGTGGTGTTACCAAGGAGCAGATCTACCAGCTATGGCAGATGAGGCGCAACCTTAGATAGAGACTTAGTTACTAGAAGGTAATTTAAATATTGCGCTAACATAGAGCTGATAAAATGCACTAACTCTACCTGATGCATCGCTGTTGATATCAACTGAACTGTATCTAGTACCAAGTTCTAGATCAAAATTTTCTATAAAGCCTAGATTGATACCAGCATCAGCTCCAGCATATAGATCCCAGTTACTCTTAGTGATGTTGATTACACCACCATTTAAACCCATAAAGACATTTAAAGAGCTATTGAACCTCAATAGGTACTGCATAGATGCTCCAACGGTAGAACCATAGCTATATTTGTCTGTGTTCCAGATCTTACTCTCTATGAAAAAACGATAATCTTCGCTCTCACTTCCAAGCTTTAGTCCGATTGATGGAGTGTAGGTTGTTGATTTGTTTATATTTACACCATCAGCTATATTTGCCTTGCTATGTACCTGATAATCTGTACCGATCATACCGAACTCTACACCTATAAGACCTTTTGCATCACTATCTTGATACTTACTCTGTGCAGCACTAGCGTTTACTCCCAAGACCAAAATGGTAGGTAGTATTAGTTTTTTTAGCATCTGTTTATCCTCATTTGTAGATATTATGCCAATTGTACCCATAATATTTTTAAACTTTATTGAACAATTGGTAAAGATTGGTAATTTGGTGCAATATTAGTGAATTTAATGGTGGAGCTGTGGAGAATCGAACTCCAGTCCGAAACCTAGCTACTACCAGCGTCTACATGTTTAGAGAAGTTGTCTAGGTTCATCTTGCTTCATACAACTTGCAAAACTACGCAAGACTAGTCTTAAAGGTTCATCTTAGAGCCAAGACAAGCTATAAGATATATCTAAATGAAGGTTATACTTCAAAATCCTGCTTATTTAGAGTCCACAGGTGAAGCAGCCCGTCTCCGTAAGGAGGGGTAAAACTTAAGCTACTGCTAAAGCTGGGCGATAATTTGTATTGTTTGCGTTTAAGCAATTGTGAGCCGTATAACGGAAATGCTCAGTCCGACATGCAACCAGTAGCGACTAACTCCCGTCGAAACCAAGTCAGCCCCATAGGTGAAATTATACCATATTTTAGTACCATTTTAAAATTTCAAACTGCAGATACCAGACGCTTACAGATAGTGCGTAACCTGCTAAGATCGTCCAAGCATGACGCATATGTGCTCCAAAAGTATATATACCTCTAAGTTTACCCATCACAGCCACACCAGCAGCTGAACCAAAACTGATTAATGAGCCGCCGATACCACAAGTAAGTGTAACAAGTAGCCACTGATCTAACTCCATAGTAGGGTTAGATTTAAGTATGGCACTCATCACAGGCACATTATCAACTATTGCGGAGATAAAACCTATGCCTATATTGGCAGCTGTTGGACCAACAAGGTCATACATAGAGTGTATATAGTTTAAAAAGCCTAAGTAGTGCAAAGCTCCAACGGCAGCTAAAATACCAAAGAAAAAGAGAAGTGTATCATTCTCTACTCTCTTCATGTTAACAAATATATCTATATCGTCTTGTGAGCGATGTTTGAGCTGATATGAGTACAGTTTCAAGATAGCTAAACCAAACAGCATGCCCCACATAGCTGGAAAGTGGAAAAACTGATGTCCAAGTACAGCTGTTGCGATTGTGAAAACACCAAGGTAGATGATCACTTTACCACCTTTTCTGATCTGTGGTTTCTCTTCAGTTGAGATATCAAACTCAGGTGTGCCATCTGGTACTGATCTACATAACAACCAAGAGGTTAGAAGCCAACCAGATACAGATGGTAAAAAGAGTGCTATAAAGTCTAAAAACTCACCCTTGCCAGCAGCCCAAGCCATAAGTGTTGTAATGTCTCCAAATGGACTCCAAGCCCCACCTGCATTAGCGGCTACGACGATATTGATAGCACCTGGAACTAGAAACTTAACATTACTCTTGTCTATGGTGTATAGTACGGTTGAGAGTATAAGAGCTGTTGTAAGGTTATCTGCTATTGGGGAGAGGAAAAATGCTATGGCACCTGTGAGCCAAAAGAGCTGTTTGTAGCTATAACCTTTTGAGACAAGTTTATATTTGAGTACATCAAAAACTCTACGCTCTATAAGTGTCTCTATGAAGGTCATCGCTACAAGTAGAAAGAAAAATATCTCAGCAATCTCTAAGATAAGAAGTTCCATAGAGTCGTGAACAGGGTCTGGATTTATGCCATTGATAGCATAATAAAATCCTATTAACATAAAAGAGAAAGTACCTATAAATAGAGCTGGTTTTGCTTTATTTATCTCATACTTCTCTTCCATTGCAATAAAGTAGTACCCTACTACAAATACTATTAAGACAGCTATACCAACCCAAGTTGTAGTTAAATCTGTATGCATTTTTATCCTTTATAGATCACGCTCAATAATCTCTTGAAACTTCTCAAAATAGATCTTTTCAAGCTCACTTTGACTCATTTTGATATCATTAACAATAAAATTCTTAGCTGTTACAGTACCTATTTTTTGGACAAGAAGCCCTTTGGCTCTTTTTAAGAACTCATGCTCATTGTGTGGTGTCACCTCTATGATTGCTCTTGAGAATGACTCTGAAAATAGATCTCTACTATCATTTAGCTCAACATTAACCTCACAACCAAGAGAGCCTACTGCACTCATCTTAGCAAGTGCTATAGCAATGCCTCCGCTACTTAAATCTTTAGCAGACTCAAGAAGAGAGTCGGCATTTGAGTCTATCACAAGATCCCAAAGAGCAAGCTCAGCATCATAATCTATCTTACTTAAAGTACCAGCCACCTCTTCATAGAGCTCTTTCATGTAGAGTGAACCACCAAAATCTGATCTGGTCTCTCCTACAAGATAGAGTAGATTGCCCTCTTTTTGAAACTTAGATAGAAGCACTCTATCTTGAGACTCATTTAGACCAACTGTAGCTATAGATGGAGTTGGAAAAACCGATACACCATTGGTCTCATTGTAGAGTGATACATTACCGCCGATAACAGGTGTATTGAGCGCAGAGCATGCCTCCTTGATACCAAGACACCCTTGAGCAAACTGCCACATTACTTCAGGATTTTCTGGATTACCGTAGTTGAGGCAGTCGGTAATTGCTAGTGGTCTAGCTCCACTCATGGCAACATTACGACCAGACTCTACAACTGCTGCTGCTGCTCCACCTTGTGGGTCTATGTAGCAGTACCTGACATTACAATCACTACTCATAGCAAGTGCTTTACCACTCTCCTTGATGCGAACAACAGAGGCATCTAACATGCCGCCATTTTTTATAGTATTGCTCTGCACCATGGAGTCATACTGTTCATAAACCCACGACTTATCTACAACTTCAATAGAATTTAGTAGTTTTACAAAAGCATTCTGATTGTCTATCTTCTTAAAATCATCAATACTCACAGATGATATATCATCAATATATTTAGGCTTTTGCATTGCTCTATTGAGCACTGGAGCCTCTTCGCTTACTGGATCTACAGGTATATCAGCGCAGAGTTCGCCATGCCAATATAGTCTCATGTGAGCACTATCTGTCACCTCACCAATAACAGCTGCATCAAGATCCCACTTGGTAAATATATCTATAATCGCCTGCTCACTCCCTTTTTTTGCACAGATAAGCATGCGCTCTTGAGACTCACTAAGCATAAACTCATAAGGTGTCATGCCCTCCTCTCTAGCAGGTACTTTATCAAGATGCATGATCATACCAGAGCCAGATCTACCAGCCATCTCAAATGAACTAGAAGTAAGTCCAGCAGCTCCCATGTCCTGTATGCCAACTACATAGTCTGTTTTAAAAAGCTCTAAACAAGCCTCTAATAATAACTTTTCAGTAAAAGGGTCGCCAACTTGCACAGTTGGGCGCAGGCTCTTTGACTCCTCTGTAAAACTATCTGAACTCATTACAGCGCCACCTAAGCCATCTCTACCAGTTTTAGAGCCCACATAGATCACAGGATTGCCAACCCCCTCAGCTTTACCATAGAAAATCTCATCTGACTTTGCTATACCTAAGTTAAAAGCGTTTACCAGTATATTGCCATTATAACACTGATCAAAACTCATCTCACCACCTATGGTAGGCACTCCCATACAGTTACCATATCCACCTATGCCATCTACAACCCCACGAACTAAATATCGTTGATGTCTACCTATCTCGCCATCATCAAGAACATTACCAAAACGAAGAGCATTTAGACTAGCTACAGGGCGTGCACCCATAGTAAATATATCACGCATGATGCCACCAACTCCAGTAGCAGCGCCTTGATAAGGCTCTATAAACGATGGATGGTTATGGCTCTCCATCTTAAAAACAGCAGCATATCCATCACCTATATCTATCACACCAGCGTTCTCACCAGGTCCTTGTATAACCCATGGAGCTGATGTAGGAAATCCACTTAGATGTACTTTTGAAGATTTATAACTACAGTGCTCAGACCACATGGCAGAAAATATCCCAAGCTCAACAATATTTGGCTCTCGTTGTAGTATCTTTTTGATATGCTCATAGTCATCTTTTGAGAGCTTATGGGTGGCTAATAGCTCCTCTATGTTATCTAGTGGTTGATTCACGCTTGATCCTTGGAGTTTATTGTTAGAGCGCAATTATAACAAAGTTACGCTAAAATACGACCATTTTAATCAAGGATAGTAGATGATTACTCATGTGGTGATGTTTAAGTTTAAAGACAAAAATAGAGAGGCAAATATGAGTGAGGTTAAAAAGGCATTAGAGCAGCTACCACAAAAGATAGATCCTCTATTAAGTTTAGAGGTAGGCATAGACTTTGATAGAAGTGAACGCGCCATGGACATGGTACTAATCTCTACATTTGCAGACAAAAATGCTCTTAAGAGATATGCCACACACAAAGAGCACCTCAAAGTAGTAGAGCTTATCAAGGCTGTGACTACTGGCTCAAAAGTTGTAGACTTTGCCTCTACTCCCACTCAATAGTAGCTGGTGGCTTTGAGCTGATATCGTAAACTACACGGTTTATGCCATCTACTTCATTGATAATGCGTCTACTTATACGCTCAAGCAGATCATGAGGTAGGTGTGCAAATGTGGCAGTCATACCATCTACTGCCTCCACAACTCTTACACATATAGTATTGTCATAAGTGCGATTATCGCCCATAACACCAACACTTTTTACATTTAACAGTACCGCAAAAGCTTGCCAAGTACGCGCATAATATCCGCTAACTTTTAACTCATCTAACAGTATGGCATCTGCCTCTCTTAGAAGTGCAAGATCTGCGCTATTGACATCACCCATTATGCGGATAGCTAAACCTGGTCCTGGAAATGGGTGTCGCTCTATCATAGACTCTGGCAACATAAGCTCACGACCAAGCTTTCTTACCTCATCTTTAAATAGCTCACGCAACGGCTCTATAAGCTTAAAATTCATCCACTCTGGAAGCCCTCCAACATTATGATGTGACTTAATCGTTTGTGAAGGTCCATTGACTGAGATAGACTCAATTACATCTGGGTAGAGTGTGCCTTGTGCTAAAAAACCGATACCATCATGCTTGGCTGCTTCTGCCTCAAACTCCTCTATAAAGGTGTGCCCTATGATCTTGCGTTTTTGTTCAGGATCATCAATATCTTTGAGCTTGTCTAAGAAGTTATCTGCCGCATCAACAGTGATAAGTGGTACCTTTAAATTGAGCTTAAAAACCTGCTCAACCTGCTCTCTCTCACCTTTACGCAGTAGCCCGTTATCGACAAAAACAGGTACCAATTGATCTCCTATCGCCTCATAGAGCAGAGCAGCAACTACAGAAGAATCAACACCTCCGCTAAGTCCACATAGAACTTTTTTGTTGCCTACCTGCTCTTTGATCTTAGAGACCTGCTCTTTCAAGAAGTGCCCTATGTCCCATTTGGCTTTCACGCCACATATCTTGCGCGCAAAATTCCTAAGCATCAAATAGCCCTCTGTTGAGTGCTGCACCTCTGGGTGAAACTGCATAGCGTATATGTTGCGTGAGACTGAAGCTATAGCAGCGTATGGTGAGTTGTCTGAGTGCGCTATGGACTCAAACCCATCTGGCAATCTCTCAACACGATCACTATGGCTCATCCAGACAGTTCTACCATCTTCACACTCTTCAAAAAGATCAGATCTGTTACTTTTAGATAGATGTAATTCTGCTTTGCCATACTCATGGTGATCAGACCTTACAACCTCTCCTTTAAAATCAACAGCAATGCGCTGCATGCCATAACATATCCCAAGTAGTGGCAGACCAAGCTCATAGATCTTTAGATCAACCTCATAAGCATCATCATCATAAACAGATGATGGTCCCCCGCTAAAGATAATCCCTTGAGGATTTTTCAGAGCTATCTCATCCGCCTTTGTGTAGTAAGGAAGTATCTCACAGTAGACTCTCTCTTCACGCAATCTGCGTGCTATAAGTTGTGTATATTGTGAGCCAAAATCTAGTACAATAATGCTAACATCTTTCAATTTGATACCTTAGTGTAGTTATAGTGTAATTTTAGCCAAAAGGTCATTAAGAGTTGATTTTCTCTTTGATATTTTGAGAGATTTGAGCACATTTATCTATCTTGGCACTTAGACTAAGATCATCTCTTAATAGCACAGATACAAAAGCAGAACCTACAATCACACCGTCCACGCCCTCTGCTTTGCTCTTAGCGCTCTTCTCATTAACACCAAAGCCAACATAGATAGGAGTGTTACTATGCCTCCTGATAGACTCTATGCTCTGGTCTAGTCTCTCACTCTTAGCAGAGCCAGTTATGCCAGCATAAGCCACCAAATATATAAACTTTTTAGCATCTCTTACTATGGTCTCTATGCGTCTATCTGTATCTGTTGGTGCTACAAATGTGATGTTTGCTAGATTGTGTTGCTCAAATATCTCACCATACCTCCTCGACTCTTCATGTGGCAGATCTGGTATGATAAGACCAGAAGAGCCTATGGATGAGAGCTTAGAGAGAAGAGCGGGCACTCCATACTGATAAAATGGATTAAAATACCCCATAAGTAGTGTATCTACTTTCAGAGATATAGCTGATGTGATATCAAGCACATCTGCAAATTGTACTCCTTGTTGCAGTGCTAGATGGCTAGCTCTTTGTATAACTTCCCCATCTGCTACAGGATCAGAAAATGGTACCCCAAGCTCTATAATATCTGTACCACTTTGCGCCAACTTTAGTGCTAGATCGGTTGTAAAATCACTGCCATATAGACCAGCAGTAACATATGCTACTAGTTTTTTATCCACCAACAACCCTTTTTAGATGAAATTGTACCACTTTTGGATAAAATCAGCTAAAAAAGTGAGTCGATGCAACTTCAAGTACTAGTAGATTATCTAAAAACGGGACAAAATATCTTCCTTACAGGTGGCGCAGGAGTTGGTAAAACAACACTAACACGCCAACTTATAGCCTCCTATGCAATCCAAAATAAAAAAGTAGCAAAACTAGCATCTACTGGTATAGCAGCTACACTCATAGGTGGTCAAACTCTACACAGTTTTTTTGATTTTAGCATAGCAAAAGATACAGAAGATCTAAGAAGACGGGGTAAATTTGCACTAAAAAATAAGATATCCAAACTGATCAGGTCTATGAATCTCATCATCATAGATGAGATCTCAATGGTAAGTGCAGACCTACTTGACATGGTCTATCTTAGGCTTGAGCAGAGTGATTTTAGTGGCTCATTGATGGTTGTGGGTGATTTTTTGCAACTGCCTCCTGTAGCACGCGAACAAGAGTTATCTTTTGCATTTGAGGCACAAAGCTGGAAGAGGTTTGCATTTAAGAGCATAGAGTTAACCCACAACTTCAGAAGTGAAGATATAGAGTTTAATAGCATCTTAAATAGCGTGCGTTTAGCACAAGTTGGCGCAGATGAGCATCTATATCTGCACAATCTAATCTGCCCTATAGATGAAAACATATCATCACATACGCTACTATTTGGCACCAATGCTTCAGCAGCCAAACACAACGCTGCTCAACTAAAGCTATGTGATGGTGTGTTACATGAATATATCGCGCACACCATAAAAAAGGCTAAAAACATAGAAGAGAAGATGGTGGAGCAGTTCTACAAAGATAGCAGAGTAGCTAAAGTGCTATCACTTAAAGTTGGTGTTCCAGTGCTATTTACTGCCAATGCTCACAACTACATAAATGGTGAGCGAGGAGTTGTTGAAGCGCTACTAGAAGATAAGATCAGAGTACGCAAAAGTAGCGGAATAGTAGTAACATTGGAGCGCACTAGTACACAAAAGAGTAGATGGGATCAGGTTAAAATAGACGGCAAACTAGAGTTTATAGAAGAGGTGCTATTTACAGCGTATCAATTTCCACTCACACTAGCATATGCTATCACCATCCATAAATCACAAGGTATGAGCATAGAGCATCTCGTCATCGATACAACTGAGATCTTCGCTCCATCACAGTTTTATGTAGCCCTATCAAGAGCCACAAACATAAAAACCCTCATCCTAAAACAGCCTAGAGTCAACTGGTCAAAACTAGCCTTTGTACACCCAAAAGCTCTAGAGTTCACCACAACACTAAGCGACTCAAAACTATCTTAACACTCCATATATACAACTACAGATAATGCTCCTAAATTTTGCAGATGAGATGTTTCTATCTTGTAATCTTGTTCTTGTAAAGTGCTGTAATCTTTAGAAAAAAGGGTTGAAGAGGTGTACTTGAGTGAGTTATTACTGTAACATCACTGCTGCTATAGCGTACTCTCCATCATGTGTTATAGAGAGAGATGTTTTAGTTACGCTAAAGTGATGGCTTACTTTTGGATTTAGAGTAAGTTGTGGTGAGCCTTTTTGACTCTTTGAGATTGTGATATCTTTAAAGCCACACTCGCCACCTATACCACACCCAAGAGCTTTAGAACATGCCTCTTTGGCCGCCCAAAATCCAGCTGCAGTGCGTGGATGTTTGACTAGTTCTATCTCACTAGGGTGTAAAAATCTCTCAAGAGCCTTGTCGCCATATCTGTCCATTAGGGTTGTGATGCGTTCGATACGAACTAAGTCTATACCAATCATAGCTCTGCTAGCACCTTAAACTCACCGCTCTGTGCATCATAGTAGTTTATAGATCCATCTTCTATGTCATAGTGCCAACCATGTATATGAAGCTTCTGTTTATCGACTAGTTTTTTTACATACGGATATGTCAATAGATTTTCTATTTGCGAAAGGACTGATAGGCGCTCTGTTAAGCGTAAAAGCTCCTCTGTAACTCCGCTATACCCCAATGTATTGATAGCATTTCTCTTGGCATCTTTACCCAAAGAGAGCCATTTTTTAACATGTATGAGTGATGGATCTTCTATCTCATCATATAGAGCTCTACATGCACCACAGTGTGTATGACCACAGATAATCACCTCCTCAACTCCAAGCACACTAACAGCATACTCTATGCCACTAGCTGTAGCATGATAATCTTCATCTGGTTTATATGGAGGTACAAAATTGCCAGCATTTCTAAGTACAAATAGATCTCCAGGTTTTGTCTGAATGATTAGATCTGGTATAACCCTTGAGTCTGAACAGCCTATAAATAGTGCTTTTGGGCTTTGACCTTTGCGCGCTAGTTCTATAAGCTCATGTTCATGATTTTTAAAGTAGACTTTTTGAAACTCTCTATTGCCTTTTGCGTACTCTTTCATGCTCTACTCCTTTGAGGGGCAATTATACACATTTTTACTACATGAGCAACCCTACATAGACCTAAAAAGATACAATCCACCCTAAAGTATCGATAGGTTACACTCTAGCTATCTGCATATAGTTTAACACGATTTCTACCTTCATGCTTTGCGTCATAAAGTGCCCTATCAGCTCTACTATATAGCTTTTGTGTATCTACTCCTCTCTCTTTTGGATCTAGCACAACCACACCTATACTAGTAGTGACTTGCAGTATCTGGTGCTCATACTCAATCTTTAGCTTTTCAACCGCTCTACAGACTCTATTTGCCATACTTAAAGCACTTTTTTGCTCTGTCTTAAGTAGTAGTATAACAAACTCTTCACCACCAACTCTAGCTACTATGTCGCTATCTCTAACCATATTTTTGCAAGTAGATGCAAAAACTTTTAAAACCTGATCTCCAGCTACATGCCCATAGCTATCATTGATCTTTTTGAAGTGATCTAGATCCAACATCAATAGAGCAAAAGTCTGGTTGTACCTAAGAGCCCTTGAGAGTTCAAGTTTAAAAAGTTCATCAAATTTTCGTCGATTGATTAGTGAAGTTAAAGAGTCGATGTCTGCTAGCGCTTGCAGCTCCTTGTTTTCACGGAATTTCTCCTCTATCTGTATATCTTGACGGTTGATATAGAGTGCTGTTAAAAGATCACTTTTAAGCAGATTGCGCCGACATGTCTCATAAGCCTTTGCCATCTCTCCAAACTCATCTTGAGGTAACTTCTCTTTAAATCTAAAACTTCTTTTGCCGCTAGCTAGACCCTGCATGGCTCTAGTGATCAGTCTGATTGGAAGCAGTATGATTTTTTTGGAGAGAAAAAAGATGGTAAAAGTCAACAGAAGAACTAAGATAACAAATATAGCTGCAAAAAACTCATTTTTGCCTATCTTCTCTATCTGAGCTTGTGAACTTAGATCTATCTGATCTACTAGCTGATCACCTAGACGCTGAATATTGTCAATATCATCTGTTAGCATTATAAATAGCTTTTTGCTATCTAGTGAGTCTGTAGATAGGTCACCTAAGAGTAGCTGCTGCTCTAGTAGAGTGATCTTCTCTCTTAGTTCTCTATCTGAGTCTCTTAGAGTAGGAACCTCACTCTCACTCATAGATATCTGCTCAAATAGCTCATAGTATCCGTCTAGTCTGCCCAAAAGTTTTGCAAAACGCAACTTCTCTTGATTGGTTATACCAGACTGCTCTGCAATATAGACCCAGTGGGCGCGTTTTATACCCATAGACTCTTTGATATAGAGTATCATCTCAAGCGCGCTATATAGCGTTGATAGCTTATGATCAGCAACGGCTGGTTTAATATCAACTGATAGATCTATGGCATCGGTAATAACGGTAGTGTATCTCTCTAACATAGAGACGATATCTATGCTGGCACTATCTACTTGAGCTCTCAACAGAGGAAGAGTCTCTAGGTTTTCTAAGACTGTTGCTATTTTTTTGTTGTAACTGCTACTATAAAGAGGCTTAATGCTCTTAATGTTGTCAGAAAATTTAGCTATTTGATCATCACTAATATCGCGTTGTTTATATAGATAGTCTGTGAAAGATGAGTGATGTGAACCCATATAGCCACTAGAGAAACCTCTCTCAAGCTGTAGCGTATGTGCTAAGATATTGATCTTAGAGACACTCTGACTAGCCTGCTTAAGAAGAGCTATATTTTTAGATGTCTGACTTGCGCTATAATATATGTAGCCACCAAGCAACATGAGACCTAACAGAGGCGTGGCTGCTAGTAAAAATATGCTCTTCTCAAAACCTAGATTGAGTCTTTGGTAGATAAACTGCTTAAGCTTACCCTTTTTATCCTCTCTTCTATCACACATGCCATCAGCTTCAAAGGTATCTACAAAGTTAAAATCTTCTTGGAGGATATGTGACATAAGCCACTCTATAAGATAGAGGTTAACATCTTGTGCCACTTCATATGATGAAGCATTTAGTAGGCGTGACTTTAGATTTGGGATCATACTTGCAAATGCACGATGCTGTTTAACATGGTCTTCAAAGTCTACATAGTTACACCTACGCATCATACTCTCTTCGCGCGCAAAGTGTCTGTGTGTGTACTCCTCTAGCTCTACAAAAATATCTTCAAGTTCTGTCTGAGCTAAGCTATCTTTGGTAGCTTCAAAAAGTCTTTTTATGATACCAAAAAGTCTCTTGTGATCATCATCAATGGCTTTGATGCCAAGGTTCATGCCACTATCCCATTCAAACTTGCGCATTAGATATTATAGCACCGTTTAGATAAAGAGTAACCTTGTGTGGTATAATCTCAAAAAAATTAAGGCATACATGTTAATAACACGCGCTAGTGAATACGCACTATTGTCACTAATACTTCTAGCAAAAGCTACAAGACCTCTTGATGTTAGCACTCTATCAAAAGAGCTCAATATCTCAAAAAGTTTTCTAGCAAAGATACTACAGTCTATGGCTCGCGAGGGTCTACTTAGATCTTATAGGGGAGCTAGTGGTGGCTTTGAGATAGCAAAAAAATTAGATCAGATAACAGTACATCACATAATGCTCTGCGTTGAAGGCAAGTCTGTAGCAGTATTTGACTGCTCTCTTGATGAGAGTGACTGCCCATCAGATAAGGCATCTACCTGTACTATCTGGCCTATTATCAACTCTCTTCAGAAGAGGATTGATGGCTTTTTAAGCTCAGTAACACTAGAAGATATGTTAAAAAATGACAATAGAAAGAAGAGAGATTGACAAAAGAGATTTACCACCTATCACACACCGACTTAGATGGATATAGCTGCCAGTTGATACTAAATCATACAGCACATAAAATGCACTTCTACAACGCCAACTATGGTGCAGAGGTACAGCAAAGACTAGAGCAGATCGTAGATGCACTACAGAGTGTAGATCAAGCTATGGTGCTCATAACAGATCTTAACCTAAACCCAAAAGAGGCAAAGTGGCTAGATAGCAAAGTTGACTCTCTTTGCCAAAGTGGTAAAAAAATTGAGCTGCAGCTACTAGATCATCACGCAACAGGCAAGGCTAGCTCTGAGCTTTACGAGTGGTACTATCTTGATGATAGCAGATCTGCTACAAAAATCACCTATGAGTATGCTAAAGAGCACACATGGCTACAGACAGAGCCTCTTTGGATGGGCAGCTATGTTGATGTTGTTAATGCAGTTGATATATGGCTTAGTGATGAGATAGCAAACTTTGAGTATGGTAAAGTCTTGATGCGTCTGATCTATGAGACCAAAGAGCTAGCACGCGTAATGTTTGCAGATGAGGATCGAGAGTATAAACTCTCACTGTTAAGCAGAGCTGCAAGATTGGTCAATGAACCAAACGCACCAATACTTTTAGATGAAAACATACACATAATGAAAAAAGCTTTTTTCAAAAAAGATCAAGACAACACGCTTGATAACCTCTCAACAGCTTACATAGTCTCACTTCTTGGTACTAAGCGCGATGAGATGAGCATAACATACCGTGGATACAGAGGGTTTTTAAGCTACTGCGTGGGCAATACCTCAATCATAGGTAATGCATTTCTGCTAGCCTATCCAGAGTATGATTTCATCATTGATGTTGGCTATAGAGGCACTATGAGTCTGCGTGCTAACAACGGGGTTGATGTCTCAATTATAGCTTCAGAGCTAGCTATGGGTGGAGGACACCCCAACGCTTCTGGAGGAAGAATACAGGGCTTTAAAGAGCAGTTTGCATACTCTAAAGTAAAAACCCAAATAGAGACTCTTCTTAGAGAGAAAGAGTCCAAACAGGGTAGGCTAACACCAAAGAGCTAGTTATGAAAAAAGTCCCTCATGTACCAGTACTATATCGTGAAGTTTTAGACCTCTTTGCGGAGCTAAAAAGCGGTACTATTGTAGACTGCACGCTTGGGTACGGTGGTCATAGCGAACTGCTACTAAACTCCAATCCAGATATCAACATCATAGGTATAGATCAAGACATAGAAGCGATAGAGTACTCAAAAACTAGGCTTGCTAAGTTTGGTGATAGAGTTAAAATCATCAATAGTAGAGCTAGTGAAGCGCTACTAGATATCTTAGATCATGGTGGCGATAGCATCTGTGGCATCTTAGCAGACATAGGCGTATCATCTCTGCAGCTAGATCAAAATCAAAGAGGCTTTTCATACTCTAGCGACTCACTTGATATGCGTATGGATCAGACAAGAACGCTTAGTGCAAAAGATGTTGTCAATAGCTACACACAAGGTGATCTTGAGAGAGTCTTAAAAGAGTATGGTGAGATAAGAAACTATAAAAAGGTTGCTCAAGCGATCTTAGAACATAGAGACTTTGACTCTGCTCTAGCTCTAAGTGAAGTGGTTAAACCGTACGCTCCTTATGGGAAAAAAATCCACCCTGCGACTTTAGTCATGCAAGCTATACGCATAGAAGTTAATGATGAGCTAGGTGAGTTAAAAAGAGTTCTTGAGACTCTACAACATAGCAGACTAGATCTTAGAGTAGCTATCATCTCTTTTCACTCACTTGAAGACCGTATTGTCAAACAGACATTTGCATCTTGGGCTAAATCTTGCATCTGCTCCAGTGAGGCTATGAGATGTGAGTGTGGTGGCAACAACGCTATAGGCACAATGGTTCAAAAAAGACCTTTTACAGCTAAAGATGATGAGCTAAAAGCTAACATAAGAAGCAGAAGTGCAAAACTTAGAGCTTTTGATCTGAGGTCTACATGAGCACTCAAAGCAGTCTAAAAGATGATGGACTAAGTTTTAGGTTTCTACTCATAGTGTTAGCTAGCATGGCTATTGGGTGGCTACTACTTCTACCAAAGATCTACCTTCAAAGTAGCATATACTACAAAAGCCGTGATATAGCTCAGCTTCAAAGAGAGTATGATACACTTACTGAAGAGAATAGAGTACTTCAAAGAGAGGTTGAACAGATGCATTTTAAAAATAGTGTTTTAGATAGTATGTTTGATATGGAAGATGAGTAATGATTAGAAGATTGGTTGAGTTTGCCATAGATAAAGCACTCATAAATCATATAATGCTGCTGTTTATTATCTTATTGTCAGCGTTTGCCTACTTGAGTATACCCAAAGAGATATTTCCGCCATTTGCTATGGATAAGATCAAAGTTTCGGGAGGCTATAGCGGCGCTAGTGCTGATGTATTAGATAAGATGGTTGTACAAAATATAGAAGATGATCTAAAAAATCTAAACTCCATAGATAGTGTCACAACTAGTATCAAAAATGGCTCTTTTCTGATCAGTTCAGATATCAAAAATGGCTCAGAAAATTTACAAGTTTTAAGTGAAGTCAAAGATATCATAGCAAAAAATAGGCGTGATTTACCATCTGATATGGATGAACCTATAGCACAAATAACTCTAAACTCCATACCACTTGTGTTGGTTGCTGTAGCTGGTGATGTAGAGATGAGTGAGCTCTTAGATCGAGCTGAAGAGTTTAAGAGATCACTAAGCAGATATAAAGAGTTGAGTGATATAACCATAAGAGGAAGTAGTGATGATGAGCTACTAATTAGGCTTGATCCAGCTGCACTAGAAGCGTATGGTCTACGCGCTGATGCTGTTACAAGAGCTCTACAAAATCTAAGCTCAATCTTTCCAGTAGGAACCATTAAGAGTCGCGGAGAGCATCTATTTATCACAACATATAGTGGAGAGAAAGATGCTACTAGCATAGCAGATACCATCATCAAAGTACAAGAGAAGAGTGTGCGTATAGGTGATATTGCTAGAGTCAGTTTTGAGCTTGGTGATGAGAGTGAGATATCACACTACAACGGTAAACGAAATGTCTCCATCAATATAGCCAAATCTGAAAATGGTAACTCAATTGCACTTGCAAAAGAGATTAGAGGACTTTTAAAGGTGTATGAGCAGAAGTATCCACACCTTGAATTTGCCATATATACAGATACATCTATATGGATTAAAAATAGGCTAAACACAGTCTTCTCAAACATAGTTTTTGGTCTTATGTTGGTCTTTGTGGCAATGTTAATATTTGTCAATCGTGGTATAGCTTTTGTTGTTGCTATAGGTATACCTCTTAGCTTTATGATAGGTCTAATAGCAACTGATCTCATAGGCTATTCACTAAACATGCTCTCACTCTTAGGTGCGCTCATAGCTCTTGGCATGTTAGTAGATGAAGCGATTGTTGTTGCGGAGAATATATATAGACATATGGAAGAGGGAAAAGCTCCAAGAGAAGCAGCAATAGATGGGGCTGTTGAGATGTTTCCAGCTGTCTTAGCCGCCACACTTACAACTGTTTTTGCATTTTTGCCTATGTTGATGCTTACGGGAGATATGGGCGCATTTATCAAAATCCTACCTGTTATGATCACCATACTACTATTGGCTTCGCTATTTGAGGCATTTTTTATGTTACCTCTTCATGCCAAAGATTTTCTCAAGGTGCGCAAAGAGACACATGCAACTCACTCCATATGGAGCCTGCTCTATAGCTCTTATACTGCCACTTTAACAAAACTCTTTAGGCATCGAATTCTCTCCCTTTTAGTACTTGTAGTAAGCATTGTTATGCTTAGTTTCTTGCTTATAAAACAGAGTAAATTTCAACTCTTTCCTGAGTTTGATGTGACACAGATCTATGTAACAGGCAAAGTAAATATTAACAATGATCTTGAAGATACTGAAACAATTGTCTCTAACATAGAACGCATACTACTAGAGAGACTAGACCCAGAAGAGTTCTCATCAGTCACCGCTGTTATAGGGATGAAACTGGATGCAAAAAGCAAGCCAGAAGTTGGAGCAAATCTCTACCATGTCTTTATAGATCTTCACGAGAGAGCGCCCAATAACTTTTTTAACCGCTATATCAACCCATACCTGTCTCCAGAGTATAACGCTTCTGATATGATAAGAGATAGAACCGCCAAAGAGATTGCGCAAGATATAAGAGAGTGGCTAGAGCCACTAAATAGTGCCACCGATGAACATGGTAAGCTCTTTGAGCTACTCAATGTAACTGTACCAAGCACAGGTGTAGTAGCACACGATATAGAGATCTCGGTTGCAAGTAGTGATGATAGAGCCAATGTCAATCAAATAGAGCTGCTTCAAGAGAAACTAGCCTCAATAGATGGTGTCTCAGACATAGCTAATGATGCGGATGTAGGAGTTAAGGAGCTTAAGCTAAGGCTAAACAGATTGGGTCAACAGCTAGGGTTGAGTGAGGCAGATATAGCTTCACAACTTCGCACATATTACCTAAAAGGTGAGTATGGTAAGATGTTTAGCGATGATGGACTGATCAGAATGCGCATTGAGAGTCTACACAAAGATGATGCTCAACATCTAGAGAGCTTTAGTATAGATCTGCCATCTGGCGCAAAAGTCTCACTTGGTGAGGTTTGTGACTTCTACTATACAAAAAGTTTTGTAAGCATCAACAAAGAGAATGCTGATAGATTAAGAACTGTTTATGCGTCATTTGACAAACATCTGCTATCATCAGCGCAGATCATGCAGGAGTTGGAGCCAGTACTGGAGCAGATAAGAGAAGATGGATTTTTAGTCAAAATCAAAGGTGAACAGCAAGAGAATGAGAAGACACAACGCGAAATGGGTGAGGCTGCTATCATAGCAATTTTCCTAATCTTCATCACTCTTGTTTGGCTCTTTGATTCGCTCATGTTACCGCTCATAGTGTTAAGTACCATACCACTATCTATACTTGGTGTTTTTGGTGGTCACCTCATCATGGGATTAGATATGAGTATGCCAGGTCTTATAGGGATGGTAGGGCTTGCTGGAGTGGTAGTCAATGATGGTCTGCTCATGGTAAGTTTTATAAGAAAAGCTACTAGTCTACCAGAACTGATAACACTTGCAAAAACAAGACTGCGACCCATACTTATGACATCAATTACAACTGTTTTAGGTCTAATGACCCTTATATTTTTCGCATCAGGTCAGGCGCAGATACTTCAACCTATGGCGGTATCACTTGGCTTTGGACTTATCTGGGCAACTGTGCTAAATCTTATCTATGTACCTCTTTTATATACAGTCATATACAAAAAGAGATTGGGTATTTAAAAGCCGAAGATCTCTTTAGCTCTTGCTAGATCCTCTGCTGTATCTATGCCAAAACTAGTTGATGAGACTTTAATCATACTGATAGGTAGAGCATGATAGAGCGCGCGTAGTTGCTCTAATTTTTCGATATTTTCTATTGCAGTATCTCTTAATGCACAAAAACTACTCAAGCTCTTTGCATCAAATCCATATATGCCGATATGCCCATAATATGTTGCCATTTGAGCTCTATCGTAAGGGATTAAAGAGCGCGAAAAGTAGATAGCATCCTCATTAGTATCTACAACTACTTTTACTAAGTTTGGATCTTTAGCTGAGTCTGCATTGATGGTGTTGTAACAGCTTGCCATAACAAACTCTCTTTTTTGAGCTCTTAACCTTTTAAGTCGCTTTATCAGTAGCTTCACAACCTCTGGCTCTATAAACGGCTCATCAGCCTGCAAGTTTACAATAAGCTCATCAGGGTCTATCTTTAGAAAAGAGGCACACTCATTGATGCGATCTGTTCCACTTTTGTGAGTTGTAGATGTGAGGTGAGCCTCTATGTCATACTTATGACAAGCCTCTAAGATAGCTCTATCATCACAAGCTACTACAACCCTATCTAACATCTGCACCGCTTTAGCAGTACGCACCACCATGGGTAGATCACCAATCTGCTCTAAGACTTTATGCCTAAACCTACTAGACTCTAGTCTTGCTGGTATGATGATCACGATAGGCTACCTTTATAGAAGTAGTTTGTTGCCTCTACAAAGCCATCAACACTACCACAGTCAAACCTCTTTCCCTCAAACTCAAAACCTAAAACTTTACCCTTTTTAGCCTGAGTCAATAGAGCATCAGTGATCTGAATCTCTGCACCTTTACCAGGAGGTGTATCGCGCAATATGTCAAATATATCTGGAGTTAAGATATAGCGGCCTATGATCGCTAGATTTGATGGCGCGTCTTCAGGAAGTGGTTTTTCTACCATGTTGTCTATGTGGTAGAGCCCTGAGTCTATCTCTTTTCCAGATATAACACCATACTTGTCTGTATCTTGTCTCTCAATTCTCTCAATAGCAACTATGGAGCAACGGTGTTTATCGTATAGCTCTATCATCTGCTTGAGTACTCCATCGCCATCTAAGTTATCACATAGATCATCTGCAAGCACAACCGCAAATGGCTCATCTCCTATGAGTGTCTCAGCGCAGAGTATAGCATGTCCTAAGCCCCTCATCTCAATTTGGCGCGTATAGCTAAAGGTACACTTATCAATAAGAGCTCTGATCTGTGTTAGATAGTGCTCTTTTGGTGTATTTTTGATCTGATGTTCAAGCTCATAGCTTATATCAAAATGATCCTCAATTGCTCTTTTACCTCGACCAGTTACAATCGCCATGTTATCTATGCCTGCCTCTAGCGCCTCTTCAACCCCATACTGAAGTAGTGGTTTAGTTAAAACTGGTAACATCTCTTTTGGTATAGCCTTTGTTGCAGGCAAAAATCTTGTACCATATCCCGCTGCTGGAAAGAGACATTTTCTTATTGTAAGTTCTGTTTGTTTAGACATATCTACTACACCCTAATGCTAAATATTTTTAACATTATATCCTAATAGGTTTGCGACCTAGCAAATCAAGACTATAAAAATACTTGCCATACTCAACGGCTAACTATCTGCCAAAAATATCTTAAATCTTAAATCTTTTTAAAAGTGTACAACACAGCTCTATTTAGGTAGTGTAAAATAGCAAGATCACAATTTCACCTACCACCTACCAAACATCAAAGTGTCATAAAGTATCTCTAGCAGTGTAGGAGCCTCATACTCTCTATCTCTTTTCCACTCATATGGTAATGCAGAGCGACTCTTAGCTTCTTTTGCTCTCTCTTTCAGTTTAACTTCTGCTCTCTGTTTAAGTCTGGCTTCTGCTCTATTGACACCACCAAGCTTCACCCACTCTAAAATCTGGCGCAACTCACCAGAATCCAACCATACACCATGTTTTAAACAGACATCTGTTATGACGCCACTCTTTGCCAAGTAGTTCTCTCGACTCATTCTCTTCTGGCAGACTGGACACTTCTTGTAGAGCACTATATCTATGTGTCTAGGATGTTGCGTCAACTCACTCAATCTTGCTAAATCAACATTGCGTGAACCCGTAACGGAGCTCTCTATCATCATCTCTAGTTCATTAATATCAAAAAAGATACCATAACAGCTACTGCATCGCTCTACATAAAACGGGGTCTTCTCTCCAACATTAACTGTAGGCATATCTATATGACATAGAGGGCATTCTCTATTTTGCATAGGACGCTCATTTAGAACTTTTATCTTTTTATCGCGCAGATCTATATCATTGCGTGTGCCACAATATTGACAGATGATTCCAGAATGTGGCATAGGTGCTGAACAACTTGTGCATCGCATCTAAACTAAAGCTCTTTTAGTAGATTTTGCTTTTTAGCACTATACTCACTCTCGTCAATTAAACTAGCTTCATATAGCTCTTTTAGCTCAACAAGGCGTGCTTTTATACTTCTAGTGCCTACTCTCTGCTCAAATGTCTCACCCATGCTCTGAGACAACATGGTTCCCGCTCCAGCTCCCATAAAGACTCCAGCAGCTCCAGCTTCATTTTTTGCAGCATCACTAAGTGCGTCTAACTGCTGTAACTCTTTATAGGATATATCTGCACTCTTAGCAGCATGTATATCTGCACCAACATCAGCTATTTTATTGACTCTAGCCATAGTCTGCTCATCAAACTCACTCCCCTCGATCCTAAAATCTATAAGTGAAAATCCAAGATCTTCAAACTCACTCTCAAGTATCTGAAGCAGATCAAGAGATATCTCATTACGCTTAGCATCTATCTGTGTATATGACAACTTCTGTTCAGCTAGATAATCTGTTAAAGGGTGTACAATCCTATCTGTAATGAGCGATCTAAACTCAAAGGTTGTATAGAGATCCGAAGCACCTATAACCTGTGTAAAAAAGTGCTCCGCATCTACTATCTGCATGCTAAAGTTACCAAAAGCTCTTAAGCCTACTGGAAAGTTGTAGATTGGGTCAAGATACTTAACAATAGATCTTGTTCCCCACTTCTGATCCAGTATCTGTGTGCGATTATAAAAGTATAGACCAACCTTATGCTCACTCTCAAATGCCTGCAAAAACTTGGTGATAGTTGTCCAAAATGGTATATTGTCTGTCAATAAAGAGTGTCTGCCTTCACTCTTAATGTTGGCAACTACCTTACCCTCATAGACAAATATACACCCCTGTCCAGGTCCCACAATAAGCACCGAAGCATCTTTGATCTCATCACCATTTTCTGACCAGCGATAAAATAGATCACTCTGAGCAGGAGATTTCCACTCAACTACAGAGCGCAACTGTCGCTTTACACCACTCCAAATTGCCATGCTACACTGCCTTTTATATTGGATGTAAGGATTATAACATACTCTAAATCAAAATCAAGATACTATCTGTGCTCTTATATGCAACACAGTAGCCATAGTGGGTCAAGACTAAAGTGAGTGCTTTAGGCTCTGTATGAGAAAATCTATATCTTTTTTTGTCTGTGAGAAGTGCAAGGAGATACGCAACCAACCTGGGTTTTGATCCAGATCATCTTCTGCACTTACACCAAGCAGGTCATGTCCATACGGTCCAGCACAAGAGCAACCAGCACGCGTCTGAAGTCCAAATTTATCAGAGAGTTTAGCACACATAGCATATGGATCTTGATTTTTGATGTTGAACGATACTATACCTATATTTTCAACATCTATATTGCCATAGATAAAAGAGCCATCGATCTTTTGTAGCTCATCTCTTAGATACTCTAAGAGCTCCCGCTTTTGATCTTTAATCCACTCTAAACCTATCTCATTTCGAAGCTGATATGAGAGTGATGCACGGATAAGTTGTAGTATACCAGGCGTACCAGCATCTTCTCTCAATTCTGGATGAGATGTGTATCGTTGTGTAGTTCTACTCACATACTCTACAGTACCTCCACCTGCAAATGTTGGTGGAAGATTGGAGTCTATAAGCTCTTTTTTGATGATAAGCAGTCCACAAGAGCCAGGTCCGCCAAGAAGTTTGTGTGGAGATAGAAACATAACATCATATAGTGCGCTATCTACATTGATATATGGTGATGAAGCAGCTGCATCAAAACAGACTAAAGCACCATAGCTACGCAACAGTTTTGATATCTTTTTGTATGGAGTAATGATACCACTAACATTAGATGCTATACAGAAACTGCCTATGATCTCCCTATCTTTATGCTGCTCAAGAATCTGTTTAAGATGTTTAAGATCTACAAGCCCATCATCACACAGATTGATACGAACAGTCTCACAAAGAGCCTCTCTGTAGCTAACTTCATTAGAGTGGTGCTCATATGGTCCTACTATCACTAGTGGTCTTTTTGACTTATCGATCTGTATACCAAATCTTTTACTAGTAGCAGGAGGTATATATAGACCCAAAATCTCTTGAAATCTCTTGATAGCTTTTGTAGCTCCACAACCACTAGGCAATACAGCAAACTCACTGCCTACGCCAAGAGAGGAGGCTATATTGGCTCTTGCATCTTCATAATAGTTTTGTGTTAAAGATGCCATAGATGCCTCTTTAGAGTGTGTATTTGCATATGTCTGCAATACACTCATAATACGCTCTTCAATGGGCTCAAATGCCAAACCAGAAGCTGTATAGTCAAAGTATGAGTGTTTGTGCTCACCTATAATGAGATCTGTTATTATCTGTTTATCGATAGGTTTACTCAAGATTGGTCGAAATAGATCTTTTAGCATGTAGTGATTCCTTTTGGCAATTATACCAAATCTAGTTAGATTTTATCTGCTCTTCAAGCTCGCGAAGCCTCTTATCTGTAAAAAATGTACCAAAAGGTATAAGTGAAGCTATAAAGAAGATAGTGTTATCTTTGCTACTAAAGTTATGTTTTTGAGCAGCTTGCATAAGTAGTATAATAAAACCTATAAACAGTAGCCCATGAATCATACCCGCAATTTTAGTAGCTATTGCGATACCCAACATGTACTTCATAGGCATAGCGATAAAGAGCAAAACAAGATACGACACGCCCTCAACAAAGCCTATAATGCGAAACTGACCTATAAGATCGTTGTGAAGATTTTGGAGTAACATATTAGAGCCTTTTTTTGGCGTAATTGTAAGGTGTTATGCTTATGTCTCATTATTTAGAGTGTAGCTTTTAGGTTTTGGTAAGTTAGCTCTACTTAAAGAGCTGCAGAGGGTCTATATGGTAATTTTTTTGTGTGACCTGAAACATCAACTCATCATCAACCCTACCTATAGGTGTACCTTTCCTAATCCGCTTACCTTTTTTGATGTTTGGGGCTATGCTATCTAAATGAGCATATATAGTGTGTAGTGAATTTTTATGCTCTATAATTACAACATTCTCTAACATTGGCATCTTTTTTGCAAGTACAACTTTACCGCTAAATACTGCTTTTACTTTTGAGTTTGCCCTTGATGGCTCCAGAGAGACTGACTCATTAAATATTTTGATTTTATATATAGGATCGGTATGTGTGCCATACTTTTTTTTGACCGTATATCTATCAAGTGGAGCTATGGTTTTGGCACCTCTATAACGCCTAGTTTTAACTTTTTTATAACTACTACCGATAGATCTAACAGCTGGTAGGTTCTTACTAGATGATAAAAGAGCCTCATTTCGATTCTTACGCTCCAGCGTACGCCGCTTCTCTTCGCGTGTCTGTTTTACAATCTTGAGTGACTCTAAAGTTGCATTTAGCTTCTCTGTCTTACTAAGTAGGCTTTTAAGTCTCTTTTTGTATCGATCTCTCTTTACTCTTAACTCTTTGATAGCTATCTCATTTGCATGAATCTTGCGCTTTAGCCTTTTCTGTTTCTCTGCTGTGGAGGTGATAAAAAGTTGTAAAGATGCTGTCTTTTTTGTAAACTTACTTAAGCTTTTTTTATTGGTTTTAAGACTTTTTTGTAACTGCTGAACCTTTCTGGCGCTCTCTTTGCTTAACAACTTAAGTAGCTCTTGTTGCACAATATCCGCTGCTACTAATGAGCTATCTTGAACCTCTATTTTATTGAGAGTAATAGAGTGTGTGGTGAGCGTTATGAGCTCATCTTGTAGCTTCTGTCTTGTCTCTTTAAGCTGCTCTGTTGTCTGTGATGCAAGTGATAAATCCTCTTTAGCTACTTGAAATTTTTCAGATGCATTTTTAAGCTCTTTGGTAAGTTTTGCTATCTCTTGAAGCTCTTTTTTATTGCTCTTCTGCTTTGCTATAATCTCTTTTGCAACTTTATCTAGACTATCACTAGTAGAGCCTTTGAGCTTTTTGACTTGACTGATCTGAGTAGCAGTCTCATCTATTTTTTGTTGCGTTGAAGCACTAAGTAGAGCGATGCTACACAACAAAATAACAAGTTTTTTCATCACACTTCTTCACTGAGCGATAGAGTTATGATCACTGCCAATAGTGTTGATAAAAACATGGCAATAGTCAATAGCATCAGAGGGTCTGAGGCAAATGAAAATAGTACAATATCTAACCCTATATGGTGCATTAGATTATCGATCCAACCACTATAATCAATGAGTACAAATGTGATAATAGTCAAGATAGTAGCAAAGATAGCATCTACAAAAGCTAGCCTAAACAACACCCCAGATCTAAGCCACACAGGAGCACCAAAGAGTGACATGATATTCATCCGTTCATGATGTTGAAACTGCCATAGCCTCATCTCTTTAGTTATAAGCAGAAGCGTAACTGCAAAGAGAACATACGATAGAAGTGTAATAATCCACTTAAACAGCACCAAAAGTTTAAAAAGAGTGTCATGTTGTGCGCTAAATGTCTCTACGCGACTAATCTTACCACTTTTTTTAAGTTTTTGGGCTATTTTTGCTAGCTCATCAGGATCTGGATAGTGATCTAGCGTTAGTGCATAAAAGTATGGTAGCTTAATGAGAGATAGATCTATGGTGCCAACAGCCAACTGCTCCTCTATCTGCTCTATCTCATTTTTTGTTGAGAGTGGTTGAGACTCTTTAATGGAGCTATGAAGAGTATTGAAATCATCTAAAGTTAGATTATGATCACTCACCACTACAATAGCGTATCGTTCACTTAACTTAGACTCATAAGCACTCAATACTCGATCTACAATAACCAATATCTCAAAGGCAAACAGTATAGCAAAAAGTGCGGTTATAAGTGAAAAGTGTCTCTTAAGAGATCTCATGCACATCTCCATGTTCGATTTCAAAGTGTCTATATTTGACACCAATAGTTGATGGAATATTGTGTGTCACAACCACCACTGTTGCATCTAATTGAGTATTTGAGCCCTCAAGCAGATCCCAGATCAGTTTTGATGAGTAGTCATCAAGATTACCTGTTGGCTCATCTGCTAAAATCAAGATCGGGTTATGCGCTAGTGCACGCGCCATAGCTACTCTTTGCTGCTCACCACCACTAAGCTCCAGTGGATACTTACCCATCTGATTGGTTAGATTAACATGTCCAAAGAGCCTTACTGCCTGCTCTTGACATATATCTTTTGCAAAACCGTTGATAATCATAGGTAACATAACATTTTTCTCAATTGTCCACTCTTTAATAAGCTTATAATCTTGAAATACTATGCCGATATGTCGACGCAAAAAATTTTTCTTTTTAGTGGTGATGTTATGTAGATCTACACCACCAACAATAAGCTCACCAGAGAGTGGCTTTAGCGCGCCATAAAATGATTTAAGTAGTGTTGATTTACCACTACCACTGGCACCTGTGATGATTACAAAGTCTCCAGAGTTTATGCTTAGAGTAGCTTTTGAGATAATCATCTCTTGATTGTTATAGCTAAGTGATAGATCTTCAGCTATTATAATTTTATCCATATAGTACCTCTTTAATGCTCTGATGAGCTTGATATGCCGATTGTGATGGAGCTGGGTCTGATGGAAAATAGTACGGCGTTGATGCCAAAATAAGATATAGATGCTCTGGTCGCTCAAAAGCTCCCAGTGATAAACGAAACATCATCTGCTTATCTTCTTCAAACTCAAAGAGTCTCTCAAAGTGTACAAATGAGTTGCTATTTTTGATGGTAGTTGCATTGAGATTGTTAATTATGTCTCTATCTAATACACCGCTTTGAAATGAGAAGTCATACTCTCTTTGTAAAGACTTTGACTCCTCATGACTTACAACAGTAAGATCGTAAATATCTCTCTCTTGTCGAACCCATCTATCTTCGTATTTGCTGCTTATATCGATAGTGCGGTTTTTGCATATGTGCAGATCTAACTTATCGTAACCAAGCAGAGTCTGAAGAGAGTACTCAAAATAGGTTGGGCTATCTGTGCGAAGCTCAAGTGATCCATTAAGTTTTAAGATACGCAGTGACTCATCTACAAAGACTCGACTTATGACGCGTCTATGTGGCTTCTTATCCCATGGAACTGGAAAGTGCACAAAAATAGTATCTATGCTGTTAGATGGTATAGACTCAAAAAATAGTCGTGCATCATAATCTAGCAGATATAGATTATCTAAACCCTGTATGGTGATCTGCTTTGAGACTTGCTGCAAAGATGGTCGATGTATCTCAATACCCACATGTGTGACATCTGGGTTGTTTAGTGCCTGATATAACAGGTGTCTACCTGAGCCAAAACCGACCTCAATAACAGTTTTACTAGACTCTTTAAAGATATCTTCAAACTCATCTGCAAACTTTAAGTGACTCTCTCTCTTTGGAGTCTGAACTGTAGTGGTGGTAGTGTTAGAGTCTATGACTTTAAGATCTGCAATATCTGCATATGCATTTAGGGCTTGTTTGATGTGAGCAGTTGTTGATGGGCGCGATGTTTTATCGGACTTTAAGAGGTTTTTACTGCCACTCTGTTTAGATAGTAAAAAAAAGTGATCTGTGCCGATCTCAACCTCTACTAGCCTCTCATCACAGTGCTCTACATTGATAGCTATGCGCTTGAGCACAATATTATCAACCTTATGTGGCAGTGTAGCTGTCTGAAACTGTTCTATGTGTAGATGTGGCAACTCTATCTACCCTTTATGAAGAGAGTTTGAGAGTTTGATGGCTCAGATTTTAAGCCATTTTTATCAACAGCTATCACCTCATAACTATACCTACGCTCTGGTATGACATTGATATCTGTAAAACTACTCTCTTTTATGTCGTGTAGTTGAGCAGTTTTAGAGTTTAGCCAGTCTATTTTAGTTGTTTTGTTGACTATGTAGCTTACCGCACGGTTATCGTTTGGACTCCATCTAAGCTCTGCTTTGCTATCGAGCTGTGGGATGTTTTGTAGCGTTGGTGCCTTTGGAGGAGCTAGTGATTGTGAGCATAAATCTGGAGTGTGTCTACTCTCAAGCTCATCTTTGCTAACTGCACTCACTCTATAACAGTACCTTCCGCCATCAACTTCTACCTTATCTGTAAATGTGGTTGAGCCCACTTTAGCATGATAGCTAAACCCACCACCATCATATGAACGGTAGATTTTGTAGTATGCTATATCTGGGGATGATGATGCATTCCAGACTAAGTCTATCTTTTTAACTAAATTTTTAGATATTTTAAGATTAAGAGGTGTGCGAGGTAGAGGTTTTGTTGAGACTACAGACTCTCTTGATGGCTTACTCTGTATATCGTCATACCCTACTGCTGTAACACGATAACGATAGATCGTACCATCTTCTAAGTCATCATCAATATACTCAGCATTAAGCCTGCCCTCTAGTGTCTCTATAATCTTATACTCCTCATCTCTTGAGTTGTACCTCTCTATCATGTAGCCATTGATACGCAGATCTGTATGGGGTCTCCAGATCAACTTTGCACTCTTAGCTAGAGTCTGTGTGGCGGTAAAGAAAGAGACCTTTTCTGGTAGCTTTAGTGTTGATGCCTCTACGGTTTTGCTGGCCTTTGACTCATATAGATTTTTATCAAAAGTGCTAAATCTATATAGATATGTTGTACTTGGCTCAAGACCTTGGTCTACATAGTGGGTTACAATAGTGCCATCAATAGTAGCTATGCGCTTGAGCTTACTCTGCTCCTCTAGTGGATTATTTCTGTAGATATATAGACCTTTTACGCGCTCATCAGTAATCTTTTGCCACTCAAATGCTATAGCCTTAGTGTCACTAAGTGCACCATTTATGGTAGGAGTTGGTAGAGATGTGTTGATAACAATCTTAGCAGGTCTTGTCTCTTTGCTACTACATCCACTAAGTATGAAAATTGCTAAAAGTAGCGTAGATATTGTCTGGTAAAAGTATCTCATCTAAATCCTTTGTATTAAAATATTGCTCCAAATACTCAACCATAACAGATGGCAACTCAGCTTTAAATCTCATAGTCTTGCCAGTTGATGGGTGGCGTAGATAGAGTATGTACGCATGTAGTAATATCCTTGGGATTTTATCACTATTGCTCTTAATACCATATAAATGATCGCCGAAAATATGTCTAGAGAAAGATTCAAGATGCACTCTGATCTGATGAGTTCTACCTGTAAATAGCTTACAAGCTATAAACTCACGCCTCTCATCATGGCTTAAAAGTAGTTTTGTAAAGAGTGTTGAAGACTCTTTTGCTCCCTCTTTTATCGCCATTTTAAGACGATTTTTTGGGCTTCTACCTATAGGCTTATCGATAAGTGTCGGATTATCTTTAAGCGGGGGTGTGATAAGTGCTAGGTAATACCTACCCATACTCTTATCTTGCAGCTGTAACGAGAGACTCTCATGAGCTCTGTTATTTTTTGCTACTACCATAACACCACTTGTTCCCTTATCTAGTCTATGCACTATGCCGTGTCGCTCTTGTGCACTTATGGTTGAGAGACTAACTCCGTGATGGCGTAGCCAGTCGACTAGTGTTGGCTCATTAACACTTGGAGCTGGGTGCACCGTAAGAGCAGTTGGCTTATCTATCACCAAGATATCATCATCTTCATATAGAATAGGTACATCAAAATCTATCTTTTGGGCTCTTTTGGGCTCTAAGATTGGAAGAGTAACCACCACCTCATCACCTACTTTAAGCTTCACACCAGCTTTTGCATGTCTCTTACTGCCTATCTTAACATGTCCATTTTTGATAAGTGAAGCTATCTGATTTCTACTCTCTTGTAGCTGCTCTGTTAAAAAGGCATCTAGCCTCATCTGCTCTGTAACTTTAAAAGTCATAATAGTTGGTTGCATAAAAACCTTTGGTATAATTGCGTAAAAAGGCTCTCTTTGCGCAAAATTGATAGACGCATTTTAACACATTTTGATTTTGTTATCGTTATCTTAGTGTTACCACTAGTTATTGTATCTGGTTGGCTTATAAGTGAGATACATCCTGCGCTAGCTCAAAAACATCTCATTTATGTTGGAGTAGCTACTGGTGTTGGCGCTATCTTTTTTCTTATACCCATCAGAAGACTTAGCTGGATTATACCGATTTTTTACTGGTTTAACATCTTGCTTTTAATTGCTGTTGAGTTTTTTGGACATGCTAGACTTGGTGCACAGAGGTGGATTGAGATACCACTCATCAACTTTACAATACAGCCATCAGAGTTTATGAAGCCAGCTTTTATACTGATGTTAGCATACCTCATAGCTCGCAACCCTCCACCTCTAGATGGATACGGAGTCAAAGATACTCTTAAAATCTCATTTTTTATCCTCTTGCCATTTGTGCTGATCTTAAAACAGCCAGACTTAGGAACCGCTCTTGTATTGCTACTACTTGGGATTGGGGTGCTCTTTTTCATAGGCGTTAGAGTTAAAATCTGGATCTCTTTGGTTGCTCTTTTTGTTGTATCAATGCCACTTCTCTACTCTCAACTACACGACTATCAGAAAAAACGCATTAGTGATTTTTTAAGTGAAAAACCAAGCTATCATGTTCAACAATCTATCATAGCCATAGGCTCAGGTGGTCTTATTGGTAAACCAAAAGAGGAGGCAACACAGACGCAGATGAAGTTTTTACCAATCGCATCTAGTGACTTCATATACGCTTATGTTGTAGAGAGATTTGGGTTTTTGGGTGCTATGTTGCTCTTTATTTTGTATGCTCTTATAATCCTTCATCTACTCTCATTGGCAATTTTCAATAGCGACTACTATATCAAGGTAGTAGCATCATCTATATCGATACTGATCTTTGTCTACATGAGTGTAAATATAGCCATGACTATAGGTCTAGCGCCAGTAGTAGGTCTTCCGCTACCTATGTTTAGCTATGGAGGTAGTAGTTTTCTAAACTTTATCATACTACTTGCTATATTGGAAAATTTATTGGCTTTTAGATTTTTACAGATGTATGAAAAACGGGGCAAAAAGAGTTTTATATAACTAGATCTTATAAATAACTATGAGAGTTTCTCTCGTTTTTGGTTTAAAACATAGCACAATTTTGCTCCATACAGAAAAATAATCCAAGATAGATATATCCATATTAGAAAAAACATAACTGTACTAAAAGATCCATAGATGCTCAAATAGGTCTTATTGTATGCCACATAGTAGATAAACATGGTCTTTGAGACAAACCAGACTGTTGATGTAATCCAAGAAGATATAAGTGCGCTCTTAAAGTACACCTGTCTATTTGCAGATATCTTATAGAGCATAAAAAATAGTAGCCAAGCTATAAGATAAGAGCTTACATACTGAATATTTTGAATAAATATAGTCGCCTCAATCGATAGATATAGAGATAATCCAAGTGCAATTGGAGCTAAGATAGAGAGTGTGAGATAGATAGATATTGAGTAGAAGAATCTTCGTGGGGTAGTTTTAAAAATCTTATTGATAACATACTCAAAATTATCAAAAAACATTACTGAAACATAGAGCACAAAAAACATGCCCACATAGCCTAATGTCTCTCTATTTTGTATAAACTGCTCTATGTAGCCTACAATCTGATCTTGATGAGCAGGTACAATAGATGAGAATAAAAACTCTTTTATATGTTCAAGAAATTGAGTAAAAATAGCAAATTGTGAAAATACAAAAAAAGAGATAATAAGCATAGGTATAAGTGCTAAAACGGTATGAAAACTCAAAGATGAAGCATAATGAAGCAGAGAGTGATCTAAGAAAAACTCTCGGAGTGTTTTTAATATTTTACTATATTGTGGCACAAATAAGATCTTATGCCACATCAATATTTAACCCTTTGAGCTCTTCTAGTATGTTGTTGCTTACACTTAAATTGGTCTCTAAAAGGACATTTTGCAACTTAGAGACTATGCAGATTTTTACTTTTCGTCCACCTGGATGGCGACATATAAGATTGTAGAGCTCTTGAAGTTTTTGCAGATCTTGTTGGAGTGTGAGGCGTAGTTCAAGTGGCTCTTGAGGCTCCTCTTTTATCTTAGTGTGTGTTTTTTTACACTCTTTTGCCGCATCTTTCAAAGTCATGATCTTAGCAACATTGGTTCTAGTAAACATATCTGTACGGGTTATGTTGACCTTAAAGGCAATTGGTTTTTCAAGATCCATCCTCTCTAGTGCCTCAAGCTTATTACTAAAGAGCATAAGTTCTAAGTTGCCATGAAAATCCATTAGCGAAACTATGCCAAACTGATTGCCTTTTTTGGAGATTTTATGTGTTATCTCTTCAACTTTACCTATAAATATAGCGCTAGATCCATCTTCAATCTGCTCCAAACTAGATGATAGTGTATACTCAAGCGCACCTATGGCATCTCGAAACTCATCAAGTGGGTGACCAGATACATAAAAACCTAACGACTCCTTCTCATACTCAAGTATCTCTTTAAGCTCACACTCATCTTGATTTTTAAGCTCTAGTGAGACTGTTGTGATCTGTGCATCATCACCAAACAGGCTACCAGCTGCATTTTTCCTAGCATTTGAGGCATCTTTACATCTCTCTATGATCAGTTCAACCTGATCCAATAAGGCTCTTCTACTAAAGCCAAACCTATCAAACCCACCCGCTTTAATGATGGACTCTAAAACCTTTTTATTGACCTGTTGTGGCTCTACGCGATTGATAAAATCTTGCATATCTTTAAACTCACCACCATCTGAGCGTGAGTCCAATATGGACTCTACTGCTTTGGTACCAACTCCCTTAATAGCTCCAAGTCCAAACAGTATATGCTCTTCACCATCTCTGCTTTGTGCGCTAAACTCTAGTATGGAATCGTTTATATCTGGAGCTGATAGATCTATGCCCATTCTCTTAATCTCATCTATATATTTGACAACTTTATCGGTATTGTCACGCTCTGATGTTAGAAGAGCCGCCATAAATTCTTGCGGATAGTAAGACTTAAGCCACGCTGTCTGAAATGTTATCATGGCATATGCTGCAGAGTGAGATTTGTTAAATCCATAACCAGCAAATTTCTCAATAAGATCAAAAAGAGCTGATGCCTTAGTGTAGTCTAGTCCCTGTTTTGCTGCCCCTTCTGAAAATTCGGCATTGTAGGTTGCCATATCTTTTTTCTTACCCATAGCACGACGGATAATATCCGAATAACCCAAGCTAAAGCCGCCTATGCTCTGTACGATCTGCATAACCTGCTCTTGATAGACAATCACTCCATAAGTAGGTTCTAAAATACTTTTGAGCTCATCAAAAACATACTCTATCTTCTGTCTACCATGCTTGCGCTCTATAAAATCATCCAACATTCCAGACTCCATAGGTCCTGGACGATAGAGTGCTAACACCGCTATAAGATCTTCAAACCCTGATGGCTGAAGTCGACGGTTAAGATCTTGCATTCCTGATGACTCTATCTGAAACATACCGGCAGTATCACCCGTTCTGATATTTTCATACACAAACTCATCATCTACATCTATAGCATGCCAATCTATCTCTTTGTCGTATCTAGCTTTGATGAGCTTTATGGCACTATCTATAACATCTAGTGTCTTAAGACCTAAAAAGTCAAACTTGATGAGATCAACATCTTCTAAAAAGTTAAGAGAGTACTGCGTCACAAGTGTATCTTCACCAGATGGTCTATAGATAGGTGTCTTTTTCCATAGCTCTTCATTACTGATAACCACACCTGCGGCATGTATGCCTGCGTTGCGTTTTAGACCCTCTAGCTTTAGGCTAAACTCCCACACTCTAGCTGCATCTGAATCACTCTGAGTGAGCTCTTGAATCTTTGGCTCTTTTTGAAATGCGCCATCTATAATCTCTCCTCTCTTTTTTGTGCTACTTAGAGTGATCCCCAACTCATCTGGTACCAGTTTTGCCATCTTATCTGCTTTACTAAGTGGCATATCTAACACTCTAGCCACATCACGGATAACACCCTTAGCAAGTAGTGAGCCAAAAGTGATAATCTGAGCTACTTGGTTACGCCCATACTTCTGCACAACATAGTCTATGATCTCACCACGACGCGCCTGCATAAAGTCCATATCGATATCTGGCATCGATATGCGTTCAGGATTTAAAAATCTCTCAAAAAGAAGGTCGTATTTCATAGGGTCTATATCAGTAATCTGAAGTGAGTATGCCACTAGACTACCAGCAGCGGAACCGCGACCAGGTCCTACTGCAATACCTAATCTTCTAGCCTCTTTAACAAAGTCCCAAACTATCAACATGTAGCCTGGAAACTTCATATCGTTGATCACTTTCATCTCATACTCTAGCCGCTCTTTATACTCTTGATGCAGCCCCTCATCTACATGCACCAATCGCTTCTCAAGCCCCTCTTTACACCTATAGATAAAATACTCTGCATCCATCTCATCTATACTACTACCTTTAAGCGACAGATTATCGCTATTGGCATACTCTTGAGTAAACTTAAAATTTGGTGGGGTTGGGTTGCCAAGAGAGAGCTCTAAGTTACACTTGTCTACTATCTCCTGTGTGTGTGCGATCGCTTCTGGAATATCTACAAACAGTCTAGCCATCTGCTCTGGGCTTTTGATGTAGAACTCATGTACGCTGTGGCGCAATCTATCTGGATCATCATAGAGTTTATTCATCCCTATGCACATAAAAGCTTCATGATATTGAGCGTCATTTGGGTATGTGTAGTGTGTATCGTTTGTAGCTACAAGTTTGATATTTAACTCTGTGCTTAAGCGTAATATCTGAGCATCTATCTGCAACTGATCACCTATGCCATGGCGCATAATCTCAAGGTAAAAATCATCACCAAATATCTCTTTATACTCTAAAGCAGCTCTCTTAGCGCCTTCATACCCTTGAGCACCATTTTTAACATTGCGCTCATTTGCTAGATTGAGGTGCCAATTTATCTCACCTTGTAGACATGCAGATGTACAGATAAGACCCTCACTATGCTCTCTTAGCTCTTTTTTATTGATACGCGGAAAGTAGTAAAATCCATCAATATATGACTTAGAACTAAGATACATAAGATTCTCATACCCTATCTTGTTCTTAGCAAACAGACATAGGTGATATCTCTGTTTTGTACTCTTATCTGATAAATCATCACTATTGTGAATATAGCTCTCCATGCCTATAATAGGCTTCAATCCAGCACCTTTTGCCTGTTGATAAAAGTCTATGGCTCCAAAAAGATTGCCATGATCACTCATAGCTACAGAGCTCATGCCAAGCTCTTTAACCCGTGCCATAAGATTTGAGATCTTATTGGCACCATCTAGTAGTGAGTACTCAGTATGTAGATGCAGGTGTGTAAAACTCAAGCTCTATGCCTTTTGAAGTAGCCGAGCTACCTCTTTTGCATGATAGCTTATGATGATATCTGCTCCAGCTCTCTTAAAACTCACCATAGTCTCTAGTAAAACACGATCATAATCAATCAACCCACTACTACCAGCTAGCTTCAACATAGCATACTCTCCACTAACATTATAGACCGCAAGTGGAAGTGATGTATTTTCACGGATATCACGCACTATATCAAGATATGCCAAAACAGGCTTAACCATCAATATATCAGCACCCTCACCCTCATCTGCTACACTCTCCGATATAGCTTCGCGTCTATTGGCTGGATCCATCTGGTATGTTGAGCGATCTCCAAAAGATGGGACAGACTCCGCAACATCACGAAAAGGTCCATAATACCCACTTGCAAACTTTGTAGAGTAGCTCATGATAGGAAGATTGACAAATCCTGAGCTATCTAGTGCTTCTCTTAAGGTACTTACTATGCCGTCCATCATGCCAGATGGAGCTATCATATCTACACCTGCTCTAGCATGCACTATCGCCTGATCTGCTGAGATCTTTAGTGTGGCATCATTGTCTACACTTTGGCACACATGATCTATGATCCCACAATGACCATGGTCTGTGTATTCACAAAAACAGAGATCACTAACTATAAACATGTCAGGGTGAGCAGCTTTAATGCCTCTGATGGCAGTTGCGATTATGCCCTCATCATCTAAAGCATCTGAACCTACAGAGTCTTTAATATCGGGTATACCAAAGAGTATAATGGAGTATATACCAAGCTTTTTTAGACTCTCACACTCATCAATAGCCACATCAAGGCTCATCTGATATACACCAGGCATTGAGCTCACCTCACTCTTGATGCCTTCACCTGTGCGGATAAACAATGGATAGATAAAATCCTCAACTCTTACCTGATTTTCACGAACTAGTGACTGAAGGTGCACATTTAGTCTATTGCGTCTATATCTTCGAAACATCTCTTTTCCTATTGGTGGCTATTTTTTGTTATAATCGCATTGTAACAATTCCCATATTAAAGAATAGACCTTTGTTGAACAATATTAAAATTTCTAAGCAATCTGTGCTCCCATCTAAGTTTGGTGAGTTTCAAATTCAGGTATTTGCACAAGATGATAAAGAACATCTTGTCATTTTTACAAAAGAGCTAGGTGATACTCCACTTCTTCGCATGCACTCAGAGTGCCTCACTGGTGATGCCATTGGTAGCCTAAAGTGCGACTGTGGAGATCAGCTAGAGTACGCTCTTAAGATGATAGATAGAGAAAATGGTATGTTAATATATCTGCGTCAAGAGGGTAGAGGCATAGGGCTTTTAAACAAAATCAATGCCTACGCCCTACAAGATAATGGACTCAACACCATAGAGGCAAATCATCAACTAGGCTTCAAAACAGATGAGCGTACCTACGAGATAGCAGAGTTTATATTGGAGTATTATCAGATCAAAAAGATCCGTCTACTCACAAACAATCCAGCCAAACTAAGTGCGCTAAAAGATGTACAGATTATAGAGCAGATACCAATTATAATGGAGTCAAATAGCCACAATAAAGAGTATCTAAAGATCAAAAAAGATGATCTGGGGCATCTACTCTAAAAGGGCAAGCCCCTACCTCTCGCCGTGTATCATTTTTGATACAATACCCTCTTTGGTTACAAACTCATGTCTTAGTACTCCAGCTAAATGCATCACAACAAAAAGAATAAGTGGCTTCATCATAAACTCATGAAAATCTTTTATGGTATCAGCAGCACTCTTTGAGAACCCTAGAAAATCAGAGAAGTACAACAAGGTGCCTCCAACTGCCATGATAGCTACACTTAGGCAGAGCAGTGTGTGAGTAATTGCTTTAAGCTTATGTACCCCTTCTGCTTTTTTAATACTCAAAATAGGAAGCTCTACTTGTCTGCTTAAGACCATGTAAAGACGCAGTGCTATAGATAGCCCAAGCACTACAGCAAAGATATAGTGCCACTCCCACATAGGAGCACGGATAGCTTTTGCTACAACTTGAGCACTATGAGCTGTTATATCACTGCCTAATTGTGCTAGCTGCACCTGAATAATCTCAGAGTTACTTCTCCAACTCAAAAATGTCTTTCGTAAAAGTACAGTTGCAAGAAGACCTAAAACTGAAAAAGCCATCAACCAGTGCCAGATACGATAGATCGGTGTAAATTTTTCCACAATACCTCCTTTATGTCGCATGAATTAGTCAATATCAAACACCAACGCAGATCTTAAACCTGTAAAGAAAAGCAAAATTGGATATAATGACATTAGACAAAATATAGTATAACAAAGGTGTGTCAATGGAGTGTGAATTCCCAACTATCAACTCAGATACAGATGAGATAAGAGAGATCTTTAAGAGCGTAAAGAGTATTGCCATCATAGGACTTTCACCAGATAGCAGCAAAGCTAGCCATAAAGTTGCTAGTTATCTTCAGCAAGCTGGATACAAGATCGTTCCAATATATCCCAAAGAGGAGACAATTCTCAATGAGAAGGTCTATCGCTCTTTGAGTGAGGTACCATTTAAGCTTGATATGGTAGATATCTTTAGAAAAAGTGCCGCTTTTAATGACATAGCAGATGCTGCTATTGCTAGAGGTGATATTAGAGTTTTTTGGGGACAGATTGGTCTTGTCAACAATGAAGCTGCCACAAAAGCCAAAAATGCTGGTATGGCAGTTGTTCAGAGTAGGTGCGCTATGGTGGAACATAAGGCATTAGGAGACCTTAGTGCTTGATCTAAAGATGATAGAGATCGCTAAAGAGCGTCTAAATAGTGTCATAGATGAAACACCATACTCATATGCACCTCACCTAAGCAGTAGAAGTGGGTGTGAAGTCTTTTTGAAAAAAGAGAACCTTCAGATAACTGGGGCTTTTAAGATTCGTGGAGCCTATAACAAAATAGCCTCACTAAGTGATCTACAGCGCGAAGCTGGTGTCATAGCAGCAAGTGCGGGCAATCATGCACAAGGTGTAGCATACTGTGCATCGCTATTTAAGATCAACTCTACAATAGTCATGCCTGAGTCTACTCCTCTAACCAAGATAGATGGTGTAAAGCATTATGGAGCAGAGGTTATACTAGCTGGTGAAAACTATGATGAAGCGTATATGTATGCTAAAGAGTTAAGTCATCAAAGATCACTTATCTTCATCCACCCATTTGAAGATGATGCAGTAATGGCTGGTCAAGGAACATTAGCACTAGATATACTACAGGCTGATAACTCTCTTGATGCAATCATAGTACCTGTAGGTGGAGGCGGTCTCATAAGTGGAGTTGCAACTGCCATCAAGGCTATCAATCCACACATAGAGGTCATAGGTGTATCCGCATCAGGTGCGCCCGCACTTAGAGAGTCATATGAGGCAAAAAGAGAGATCAACTCTACGCAAGTGCGAACAATTGCTGATGGCATAGCGGTGAGAGACACCTCTTCTAAAACACTCTCATACATATTAAAAAATGTAGATAAGTTTATAAGTGTTGATGATGAAGAGATAGCAGGTGCTATGCTCTTTTTGCTTGAGAAACAGAAGCTCTCTGTGGAGGGTGCTGGAGCTGTTGGTGTTGCTGCACTTCTCTATAACAAGCTACCTCATCTAAGAGGCAAAAGAGTAGCAACCATACTCTCAGGAGGTAATGTAGATGTGACACTACTCTCTGTTATCATAGAAAAAGGTCTGCTAAAATCTTTTAGAAAGATGAAACTAACCGTTACACTTATAGATAAACCAGGCTCGCTTATGACTCTGACGCGACTTCTGCAAGAGCTGTATGCTAACATAGTACACATATCATACGATAGAACATCTGCTGATCTTGACTATGGTGATGCACATGTTACTATTGCACTTGAGACAAAAGGCAAAGAGCATCAAGAGCAGATACAAAAAGTACTTCAAGAGTATGGATACATAAAGGAGAGAACATGAAGATATATATACCAGTGCTCATAGCAGCTATCATGCTAGCTGGTTGCACACAAGAGACACAAAACAAGATAAGTAGAAGCATGCAGAACTGGACTGGCACAGATGGCATACTAGATATCTATATGGGTGAGAAGCTTGTGCAGAGATTTATCAAGATAGATAAACTCTCAACTGCCATAAGCACCGATGGAAACACCCCAAGACACTACCGATACGGCTACGGCTATCTTGATCAAAATTTCAACTTTGTAGTTGATAAAGGTGAGAAAAAGATCTACTTTGAGATCAGTAACTACTCAACACCATATATATTTTATGACAACCCAGCAAGGTAGAGCAACACTCACCTGCTCTGTTACAAAAAGTACCACAACCAAAAAAACCTGCAAGAACACCAAAAGGCATTTACTTTAAGACCCTCATATCTTGCTAAACTTATCTTAGCATAAAAAAGGGTGACGAAATGAGACGACTACCCCCC
>JAMONY010000003.1 GCA_027066325.1 Helicobacteraceae bacterium
CAGACTTTGACCCAAAACATACAAACAGTACTTATAGGTTATATATATGTAGGCATAATACATACAGTCCAAACACTAATGCAGAGTTAAATATGGCTGTTTCCGTAACATCAATGTGGTAAGGAGAGAGACATGAAATATATAAGCACAATACTTCTGGCAACACTGCTATTTTTACAAACAGGGTGCGGAAGTGATAGTAACAGTAGTGATACCAATGATACAAACCATACTGCATCTTTTACAGTTGACAACTCTTTACAACCAAAGAACGATCTTGGCTACTATGGTGATGAGGTTATGTTTGGGACCGAGAAGATTGTTGGGGGCTGGGAAGACCTAGCTGTGTGGATTACATTTGATAAAAATGGTACTTTTTCTAGATCTGGAAAACAACTCTCTTATGTACATGCGGGAGTTTACGGTGTCAACAAGAATGGTACGCAGCTTACCATGATTTTACCAGGATCATGGATTGAAGCAGGGGTGCCGAACAGCACAGTATACACATGCCTAAGTGCTGAGGCTGGATGTTGTTTTGCAGACTCTAATATCAGTGCATCAGCAGGCAATCATCTATGTAAAACAAGACCAACATATGCAGACTATCATTAGACATGAAATATATAAGCACAATACCCTTAGCAACACTATTATTTTTGCACACAGGCTATGGAAGTGATAGTGATAGTAGTGACAATAATGATACGAACATTGTGGACAACTCAGCACAATTAAAGAATGAGTTTGGCTATTATGGTGATGGGGTTATGTTTGAGACTGAGAAGGTTGTTGGGAATTGGAACGGTTCCAATTTTAGATTTTTTAAGTTCAATAAAGATGGCACCAAGTTATTTATTGGAAACGGTGAAGGAGAGATAACTTGTATAAGTTTTGAAGCTGGCTGTTGCTACAAAGATTCTAATAGTAGCGTGTCGTATATATGTAAAGCTAGAGCTGAGTATGTGAGGTAGATACCTCTATTCTCCAATAGCTCTAACATAGGAAAGCCTATTATAGGCTCTTTTGTAAATTACTCTATTGTTACTAAATTTGCCAACTGGATCAATAACAATCTAGTTTTCAAATTTATCTATGTCAATATTTGATCATAAAATATTGAAAATATAAGAACTCTTCTCTATTGCAAAAGTATCATAAGAGCGTTAGTATTTCTTAATCCATAGTATTCTTACTATGTTTAACAATTCTCATAGCTTAGTTTGCTATAATTGCTACCAATTTCCAAACTTAGGAGCTTGCCATGCAACTCAATGGCGCACAGATGGTTATAGAAGCACTAAAATACGAGGGTGTTGATACTGTATTTGGATACCCTGGTGGTGCTATCATGAATGTATATGATGAGATCTATAAACAAGATCACTTCAAACATATACTCACACGACATGAACAAGCGGCTGTACATGCTGCTGAAGGTTATGCAAAAGTGACTGGTAAGGTTGGTGTAGCTATGGTCACATCAGGACCTGGTTTTACCAATGCAGTCACTGGTCTTGCAAATGCCTACATGGACTCAACTCCTATAGTTGTGATAAGCGGTCAAGTCCCGATGTCACTCATTGGAACAGACGCTTTTCAAGAGATAGATGCAGTAGGCATAAGCAGATCTTGCACCAAACACAACTACTTAGTAACAGATGCATCAGATCTTGCGCATGTACTTAAAGAGGCATTTTATCTAGCATCTTCAGGTAGACCAGGTCCTGTACATGTAGATATACCAAAAGATGTCACAGCACAATTGGCTGAGTTTGAGTACCCAACTAGCGTATCTATGCAGACATACAAGCCCACTACCAAAGGCAATGCTAGGCAGATCAAAAAAGCAATAGAGGCCATAGCCGCATCAAAGCGTCCGCTACTATATCTTGGTGGTGGTATTGTTAATGCTAACGCCTCTAAGAGTGTTAGAGAGTTTGCTGCTCTTACTGGTATACCTGCAGTTGAAACATTTATGGCGCGTGGCGTTATGGGTGCTTCCAACCCTCTTCTAATCTCTATGCTTGGTATGCATGGCTCATACGCTGCCAACATGGCAATGAGTGAGACAGATCTCATCATAGGTCTTGGTGCACGGTTTGATGATAGAGTCACAGGCAAACTTAGTGAGTTTGCTAAAAATGCTGGTGTAATACATGTCGATATAGATCCAGCAAGTATCTCAAAACTTGTGGATGCTACCTACCCCATAGTGGGTGATGTTGCTCTTGTAACCAAAGAGTTCCTAGAGCTTGCTAAAGAGAAGATAGACTCATCAAAATATGAACCATGGAGAGAGATGTGTGAACATTTTGAGCAGATACATCCACTAGCTTACGATGACTCATCAGATACACTAAAACCGCAGTGGGTTGTAGAGCGTGTTGGAGAGTTACTTGGCAAAGATGCCAACATAAGCACTGATGTTGGACAGCATCAGATGTGGACAGCTCAATACTACCCATTTGACCGTCCTCGTCAGTTTATAAGCTCAGGTGGGCTTGGTACTATGGGATATGGCTTTCCAGCAGCACTTGGTGTCAAGAGAGGTGACATAGAGCGTGTTAGCATAAATATAACTGGTGATGGCTCAATACTTATGAATATACAAGAGCTTATGACATCTGTAGAGCAGAATCTACCAGTTATCAATATCATACTAAATAACCACTATCTTGGTATGGTTCGTCAGTGGCAGACACTCTTTTATGATAAACGATATGCACAGACTGATCTAAGTGTGCAGCCAAACTTTGTTAAACTTGTAGAGAGCTTTGGTGGTGTTGGTTATGATGTATCTACTAAAGAGGAGTTTGATAAAGCACTCAAAGATGCTGTTGATGCTGATGTTGTTGCTCTAATCAATGTGACGGTTGAGAGACTAGAGAATGTTCTTCCTATGGTTCCAGCAGGTGGTTCGCTCTTCAATATGATGTTAGATGATAAGGATAGATAATGGACAATGAGAGAAGAGTAGTCTCTGTTATAGTAATCAACGAAGCAAGTGTGCTATCGCGCATTACAGATCTTTTTTCTGCGCGTGGCTACAACATAGAGTCGCTTACAGTAGCACCAATACCATCATCAGAGTACTCAAGACTCACCATAGTCACATCGGGTGAGTCAAGAGTTATAGAGCAGATCACAAAGCAGTTACACAAGCTCATACCTGTACTTAAAGTATATGAGCACACCAAGCTAGTAGAAAAAGAGATGGCGTTGGTAAAATTTACCATCTCAACATCTTTAAGTGACATAGAAGCATTAAGCAGTAGCTACAATGGTAAGATAGTAAATGCCAATCGAGATACGGTTATTGTTATGGTAGTAGATGAGCCAACAAGGGTCTCAAACTTCTTAAGCGCTATTGAGAGATTTAATCCAAAAGAGATAGTGCGAAGTGGCTCTGTAGCACTGGAGCAGTAGGTGAAGTTAGAAGATATATGTGCTGCGCTACACCTTGAGCCTAGAGGTTCTGGTATAGAGATAGAGGCTTTAAACTCACTAGATGCAGCTACACCATCACAACTTAGTTTTTTGGAAAATAGCAAGTATGAGAGTGAGCTAAAGCGAACAGAAGCAGCAGCAGTTTTTGTGACAGAGGCTATGAGAGAGGCAGTACCACCAAAAACAATTGCTCTAGTAGTCGATGAGCCATACACTGCTTTAGCTCTTGCATCTGCACTATTTGCACCACCAAAACTAGAACATAATGCAGCACAAATTATAGTAGGTCAAGGTAGCGTTATAGAGAGTGGAGCGTATGTAGGCTTAGGCTCTACTATCGGCAAGAACTCACACATAATGCCAAATGTCTTTATAGGCAACCATGTACATATAGGTGACAATACAACCATATATCCAAATGCAACCATATATAGAGATACTCATATAGGAGACAACTGCATCATACACTCAGGTGCAGTTATAGGAGCAGATGGATTTGGATTTGCCACAACTAGTGATGGTAGACATATAAAAATACATCAAAATGGCAATGTCATTATAGAAGATGATGTTGAGATTGGAGCCAATAGCACTATAGATAGAGCAGTATTTTCTAGCACTATCATCAAAAAAGGTGTAAGAGTAGATAACTTAGTACAGATTGGACACAACTGCAATATAGGCGAATATAGCGTTATGGTAGCACAGTCTGGCGTAGCAGGATCTACAACTTTTGGACATCATGTAGTACTTGGTGGTCAAAGTGCTGTAGCTGGGCACCTAGAGATAGCCCCTCTCACCCAGATAGCTGCTAGAGGTGGAGTGAGCAAAGATATTAAAGAGAGTGGTGTCTATGGCGGATTTCCACTTATGAGACAAAAAGAGTGGTTAAGACTGCAAGTTAAAATCTCAAAACTATTAAAAAAGGGTTAAAATGGGCAAAAAACTTACCAAAGAGCGTGATACTCTCTATACAAATGCGGATAAATTTATCAACCTAGCAAATACTCTTGCACAAGAGGATAAATCTGGAGCCATAGGAGCAGCACTTAGGTATGCATCAGCTAGATATAGCGCTTATGAAGTCTCACTAGTAGCAGAAGATATGGCAAAAGAGAAAGAGCAGATTAAAGAGACACTATTTAAAGATTATGCTATGATGATAGAGGAGAACTTACAGGTCTATATCAACCACATAGCGGCACAAAAACTTAAAAACGAAGATTGATTAGTGTCCAAACTCATCTGTAATCTCTTGCCCCACCAACTCCTCTAGCACATCTTCCATTGTGAGTACGCCAACCCATCTTGAGCCATCAGCAACTACCGCCATGTGGATCTTTTTTTTGATCATCTGATTTAACATATCATCTGTTTTAAGATCGGAGTGTATATGTAGCAGTTTTGTCTTATCAATAAAATCTTCTACCTTCAGTGAGTCCAACTCCAAACCAACTAAATGCTTAATATTTAAAACACCCACAATTTTATCGCGTCTAGTAACTGGAAACCTTGTGTATCCAAGCTCTTTCATGTGAGTTACAAGCTTTTGCGATAGTCTATCTTTGGCTTTTAGAGTATGAACTCTATCTCTAGGGGTCATAATGGCTTTAGCAGTCTTCTCTTGAAGCGATAGTGCGCCAAGTAACAGGTCTCTATCAAGAGCATCTATATCACTATTGTCTGAGCTATGATGAGTCTCTATGACATGTTTTAGCTCTTTACGACTAAGAAGTGTTGGTACCTGCTCACCTAAAAGTCGATCTAATATCATAGCAATTGGAGCAGCTATGGGGTAGAAGACAAAAATGATCACTCTTACAAGATCAGAGACCCTAGCCCCTGCAAAGAGAGCATGTTTAGTCAAAACTGCTGCAGGAATAATCTCACCAAAGATCAATATAAGTGCTGTAGAGATAACACCAGCAAGCACGCCCTCACCTACAACACCTCCTAAAAATATAGAGAGAGTTGCATTAACAGCTGTGTTGCCTAGTAGTAGTGTTACTAGTAACAGATTGCCTTTTTTGATGATTGGCAGAACTTTAATAGCATTTCTATCGCCAAGATCTGAGAGTCTAGAGACCTCATCTATAGAGAGGCTCATAAGCCCTATTGTAAGCCCTGAAAATGTTCCAGAAGCTACAAGCAGAGCTAAAACAATAACTATGTCCATGTACTACCATTAATATATCGATGATTCATTATCGTTATGATACTAGTAAATTACTAATATGGTGCTTTAATGGAGCCTAATGAGTAGCATTGTAGCCATTTTCCATAGCTTTTTTGATCAATCTAGCACCCTTGAGCTCATTTTTTTCAACAATATTACCATTTTTATACATATTGCCAAGCTGATACTGGGCATCTGAATAGCTCTGCATAGCAGATTTTTGTAGGTACCTAAGTGCCTCTTCATTATCTCCACTCTCCAATAACATGTTTGCCAAAGTAAACTGTGCGTCTGGATAACCAAAATCGGCAGCTTTTCTATACCACTTCATAGCAAGTTTGCTATCTGCTTTAACACCCAAGCCATCACGATACATATGTGCTAGATAACGCGCTGCTTTTGGATCTGTAGAGGAGCTCTCAAACCACTTAAACGACTCTTTGTAGTCTTGAAATCCGCCTTTACCTACAAAGTAGATATAGCCTAAGTTGTATTGAGCTTTTTTGTGTCCCTGCACTGCAGCTTTTTTAAACCACTCAACAGCTTTTTCATAATCTTTTTCACCAAGGAAACCCAGATAGTAGATCTCACCAAGAGCAAATTCAGAAGCAGCATCACCACTCTGTGCTTTTTTAAAAACAGAGTCATAGAGCCGTTCCTTAAACTCTAACTTTTGAGAGCCAAGAAGAGAACTTGCCAAGAGCAGACAAGAGATAGATGTAACAATAACCTTTTTCATATGCTTATCCTTATAACAATCATAATATCAGATTATTATAAAACCAAGCTGAAATAAGCAGTAAAAACTGCCTAAGTCATGTTTTTGGCATCAACTTATCTATACGCGCAAACTCTTTTCGATTTAAAAAAGCGGCAACTATAAAGAGTATTATTATACCTATAGCAGGCATAACCCAACCAGGAATAGGCACAGGATCACCAGATGCATATGAGTGCATACCAGACAGATAGTAGTTAACACCAAAATAGGTCATAATCACAGAGCTGTATGCTACAAGCGAGACAGCTGCAAAGTTAAACTGGTTCCATACAGATGGTATAAATCTTAGATGCAGTATCGCTGTATAGACAAGAATTGTGATTAGCGCCCAAGTCTCTTTTGGATCCCAGCCCCAGTATCTACCCCAAGACTCATTTGCCCAGACTCCACCAAGAAAGTTACCAACAGCAAGCAGAGCAAGTCCAACTATCATTGACATCTCATTGATTCTAGCAGTCTCTTTGATATTGAGAACAATCTGCTCCTTAGTAGCACTATTGCCAAACCTTAGCATAATGAAGAGAAGTAGCGCTATGAAGCCTAACATGGCACTAAGCCCTAAAAACCCATAACTAGCGGTAATGATAGAGACATGTATAGTGAGCCAGTAAGACTTAAGCACAGGAACAAGTGTTGTTATCTGTGGATCTAGCCAGCTAAGATGTGCTACAAAAAGTGTCACTCCCGAGAAGATAGCAGTTGTTGATATAGCAAATTCAGACTGCTTAGCAAAGAGAAGTCCAGCTAGCATGATGGACCAAGAGATATAGAGCATCGCTTCATAGCCATTACTCCATGGGGCATGTCCTGCAATATACCATCGTAGCCCCAGATTAAAGGTGTGTGCCAAAAATGCTACAAACAGTATGGCTGCAACTATCTTAGTTGGTGTCATAATATCAATAGATGGCTTAACAAGACGCGCAAAAATCAAGAAGAGCATTAAAAACCCACTTAGAAGGTAGACTGGCACTAGCTTATTGAAAAGATCTAGTGAGTTATAGAGTAGCTCTGCATCTATGCGAAGCTGTGCAGGAGAGACATCACCACCATACTTAGCTTGAAATGCTTTAATTCTCTCAACTGCCTCATCAGCCCTACTCCAATCTCCACTAACCATACCCTCACGAAGACCACTCATGTTTTGTTGTAAAATAGCACTAATCTCTTCTGCTTGAGCTGGTTCGAACTCTTTAAGAGCAGACGATGGGTCTATCCATTTATCACCCTCATGATCTTTGATAGGCAGCACTCTCATAAAGCCACCTGTATAGACCATATAAGCTATACTAACTCTCTCATCTACTTTTAAAATCTCTTTCTCAAATTTGCCTCTCTCAGCAGGTCTTTTACGCAGTGCCTCTTCTGCTGCTTTGCCCAACTTATAGTTACCTTGGGCATCAAATATATCTTCAAAAGCAAAATATTTTTGATCAGGAGAGATACCAAGAATCTTGTTAACTTCAGGATGTCGTACCTTGATCATATCAATGCGCTGCCAAAACGATGGCATAACACTCATACCAAGTATAACTTGATTGTGGTTTAGATCTAAAATTGTATCAGAACCGTGTACTTTATTGAGAATTTCAATAGAGTATGAGTCAAGCGGTTTAATCCGTCCACTGTTATCTTGTACCAACATTGTTGCATAGTGATCAGCATGTTTTTGATCAATCTTTTTTACAGTCTCATAAACTTCACTTATACTTGGTGGCTCTGGAGCATAGACATGCTCTCCAGGTGCATGGTTGTGACCCTCATGACCATCTTGTGCATGTAGTGTATCGGTTCCTACTACTGCTACAAGAGCTACAATTGCTAATACGCTTGATGCTATGCCACGCGTATATCGCTTGCGTGCTAGCTTTCCAAATCTACCATTTGGATTAAAAAAGTTCAAAAATAGCCCTAACGCCAACAGTGTGTACCCTAAGTAGGTCGGCCACTTACCAGGATCATGGTTTACAGACAAAATAGTCCCCTTCTCATCTTGATCATAACTTGATTGAAAAAACTTATAGCCTCCATACTCTAGTGTATTGTTCATATAGATTCTATATGGAAACTCTTGACTATTTGCTGGATCTCTAACTGTAACATGACTCTCATACGATGATGGACTCATAGAGCCTGGATACTTATCCATAACAAACTCATCAAGATAGAGCTTAAACGGTAACAGTAGCTGCTTTGAGCCCCACTCAAGTGATATCTCTACACCATTAAGTGTAAATGACTCCTCAAACCCTTTGTACCGTTTTCCTTTACCCATAAGAGCTACCTCACGATGCTCTCCATCAACTTCAACATCTACAACAAGCGCAGATAGGTTGGTTTTAATCTCTACACTACTCTTAACCTCATCAGCAGATACAACTTTCTCAACACCTTTTAGTAGAGCCTCCTTGGCAACAATCTGTGTGCCTTGAATCATATACATCATTTTTGGCTCAAATGCATACTCAGTTCTCTCGTTAAAAACTCCTCTAGTCTGCTCTCTCATCTTCATCCAGCCAGTTTTTACATTAGATCTAAAGAAGATCTGAGCATCTCTAACATAAAAGAAGAAGTAAGGTTTACCTACATTGGTAGGCTCTTTATCACCAAAGATTAGCGCAAATGGACCAAGATCACTATATTCGCCATCTGTTAAGACATGCTCTTCAGGTCCATATGGAGTTGTGACAACCAGTGAGATAATAGGCTCACCAGACTCACTTGACACAACAGTCTTATGTGCGTTTTTTATATATCTCTTTAGCGTTATCTCTATATCTTTGCCGCCAACTTCACTCTCCATCTCAAAGCTATTACCACCAATTGCGGAGACAAAGAGTTTTTTATCTGCATGGATAGTCTCACCACCGCTAGTAGCTTTAAGCTGCACAAGCGCATCAGCAGATAGCATTCTATTTTCTGCTTCACCTTCTCTTATGTGCAACACACCTTCATGTCCCATATATCGTGTCAATCCAGACCCTATCAATATCACAAGAAAACCTATGTGAAATATAAAAGCTGGTAGTTTTTTTCTCTTATAAAGTTTAAATTTTATAATGTTTGCCACAAGGTTTACGCCAAGTAGTATCTGTAAGATCTCAAACCAAGTAGATCCATAAACAAGTGCCCACGATGTCTCTATGCCGTGATCATTCTCTATAAATGTTGCTACTGCACACGATAGTGCAAATATCAGCACCAATATCACCATAGTTTTCATCGAAGTCAAAATCTGCCAAGCAGTCTTTAGTATAGGCATGCCTCTATCCTTAATTGTAAATAGTTATCGCTACTATATAAAGATTTGGTAACAATTGCAATGATTTTAAAGGATTAGTAGAAAAAGTTAAAGAAGCAGTAACACTTAAAGTGTTGCTGCTTTAATCAATCTGTACTGGATCAACTTGAAAAGTGTTAACACCATTTCCAACCTGTCCTCTGAAGTTGAACCACCACCCCCAAAGAGTGTCATCATTTCGTATAGCATGATCTCTTGAGAGAGCTTTCCAATTTGATGTACCTAGTTGTAATGGTACTTTTTCAATAGTGTACTCATTGTAGGCTGCACCATAGACTCTACCCCATCTAAATAGCTTACCATTAGTTTTAAGTCCACTACCACCATCAAAGTATGAAGTTACACTGCTCCAAGTATCAGTTCCAACTTGCACTGGTGCAGTTTTTTTAACAGTAGTACCATCTCCAAGCTCTCCTGAGTAGTTTAGACCCCAAGACCATAGTGTGCCATCTGACTTAATTGCAAATGAGTGAGTTGAGCCTGCATCAACGCTCTGCCATGGTCCAGCTGATATCTGCTGTGGCACACGATAAGATTGCCAAGGAAGTGTAGTATCAAGACCTAGTTTACCATCTGACCTATCACCCCAAGCCCACAAAGAACCATCACTCTTAATCCCAAGAGAGAAAAAATTGCCTGCAGATATATCCAACCAAGTATCAGTTCCAACTTGCACTGGTGAAGAGCGGTTATTATAGTTGTCTATACCAAGCTGACCGCTTCCATTGAGTCCCCAAGCCCATAGTGTGCCATTATTTTTGATACCCAAAGAGTGTCTAGTTCCAGCAGCAACTTTTGCCCAATCTGTATCTGTACCGACTTGTGTTGGTGTGTCTCTCTGCACAGTATCACCAACGCCTAATCTACCGCTACCATTAAGACCCCATGCCCATAGCGTGCCATCACTCTTAATGGCTAAGGTGTAGGTTCCGCCTGCACTAACATCACTCCAGGTATCAAGACTAATACGCCAAGGTTCCCACCTGCCTATTACACTAGTATTGCCATCTCCTAGTTGACCATACTGACCGCTACCCCAAAGCCAGAGTGTACCATCATTTTTGATAGCAGCTGTATGTGTCCATTTGGATTCGATCTTAAGCCACGGCTGAGGAACTGGTTTGACTTTTATATAGATTGTTCCTGGTAGTGAAAATTCACTTCCATTATGGACTCTAAACTGAAAACTATCATATCCAAGAAAATTGGCATTTGGCGTATAGGTTACATTTGTACCAGAGTGCGTGATAACTCCACCAGAAGGGTTCGCCACTATAGTATATGTAAGTGGCAGAAAGTTAAAATCAAAAGCTTGAAGCGTGATTGCTAGAGGTGTGTTCTCATCTGTATAGAACTCATGAGAAAATGCATATGGTTGAATCTTCTCATGAATTGCTAGATTATATGTCTTAGCATCAGAGTAAAACTCACCATCATAAGCTCTAAACTCTATATATGCGCTACCATAATAGCCAGCCGTTGGTGTAAAAGAGCAGACACCTGTAGTACAAGAGGTCACATTGCCATGTGAGACTGTCAACACCTCATAACTCAACGCATCACCATCTCGATCACTAGCATTTAACTCAATAAGTGTTGATGCATCTTGCATCAATGTCCCGTAGCCATGTTTAGCTACAGGTGCTACATTTGGGTTGGAAAAAGTGATAGCTATGGCTAAGTGAGCATTTCTAGCACTACTACTATCTGCTTTTTCATGAAAGAGCACCTCATCATAGTCATATAGATCTGTATCTGCTCTATATGTATAGCTATCTGAACTTTGGTTATAGCTTAGTGAACCAAATCTTGGATCGGTAACTTTTTCATACCCGTTTGGCACTTTAAATGTGTAACTGAGGCTATTTTTATCTAAATAGACTTTTGTATTTGTCTGCAGTAGAGTGATATTGGTATCTGCATATGTACTACTTTTGGAGCCAGAACTACCACAAGCGCCTAGCAATATAGTCAATGAAACAATAAAGACCCATTTTATAGCTTTTAACATCATCTTAAACTCCTTAACTTTCAGATTATCCCTGTTTCTTCTCAGCAAGAACATCTGTCTCATCAATTTTCCAAGATCTATCAATATTGGAAAACTTATACTCTATAGTATAGTATACATAGATAGGCTTATCGATCTCTTCTATCTCACCTCTTGCTACATGCTTTAAGTATCTATAGCTCCACTCCTCATCACAGATCATTGATCTACTCATCTTTTGCAGCAAAGTACTTGGGCGGCACACCTGTTTCATAATTTTAGCATCCATATATAGATTGCCCTCATGCCAAGACTTCACCCATGCAAAAAGTTTTTGTGCTTTTTTTGGTGTTGCAAACTCTTCAAGCTTCTGACGATCATCAAAATTTTCTAAAAATTCTGGACTCTTTGATGCAGTTATAACAGCATTAACATAGAGCTTGGCTGCTCTTTTGAGCTCAAGATCGATCTTGGAGGCACTAAGTGGTAGTGCAAATAAGATCAATGATGCTAAAAAGATAGCCCTAAACATAACTCAACACCTTATGGCATAGGAGTGACAAGATCATAAGTCACTGCTGGGCTAGGGTTACTATGACAAGCACATGAGTAATTTAAAGAGTTAGCTTTTACTGTGTCTACATAAGCATTACCCATATTGTATGTACCAGGAACAGCATTTTTCTTATACCCTTTTAGTAGTAGCTGCTTCTCACCCTGATAGACAAAGTTATAAGGCTCTGGAAAGTTAGTATAGCCTATAAGTCTTGATACTGGAGATCCGTGTGGCACAGCAACATGACATGAGACACAAGGTATATCAGTGTTGCCCTGTAAAACATTAACAAGGTTCCACATTGAGACCTGCCAGTCTCTATGTGGCACTGCAAGATTGTGACAATTTGCACAAAAAAGGTCAGGTGCAGAGCCATCTGGCTGTATGTCGCTATATGTAAACAGTGTGCCATCTGGCTTAGTAGGCCAGTATTTATTTGGAC
>JAMONY010000004.1 GCA_027066325.1 Helicobacteraceae bacterium
CAGGTGTAACAGCATTGTAGCGAATGCCGCTTGAAGCTGCCTCTTGTGCAAAACTTTTTGTCATAGCTATCACTCCACCCTTAGAGGCTGAGTAGTTAGTCTGACCAGCATTACCTGTCTCACCAACCACTGAGGCTATGTTAACAACTGAACCAAATCTCTTTTTACGCATAACCTTCATCGCCTCTCTACAGCCAACAAAAGCAGATACTAGATTGGCATTTATGACACTTAAGAAGTCATCTTTTTTCATCCTAAGAGCTAGTTTATCATTGGTTATGCCTGCATTGTTAACAAGATAGCCTAACCCACCATCACTCTTAACTATATGTGCAATTGCATCAGAAAATGCACTCTCGTCACTCACATCAAACCCTATCACATCTGCTCTAGCTCCACTATCTCGCAACTCTTGTGCTATTGCGTGTGCATCATCCGCACTACTTCTGTAGTTAATCCACACTTTTAGCCCATACCCAGCCAATCTTTTTGCTATCTGAGCACCTATGCCTCTGCTTGAGCCTGTTATGAGAACATTATCCGCACTAAATCTCATTCTACCACCCCTCTTTGCTACTTTAAAATCGTATAATCATTCAAATATATAGATGCATGTTACAAGTTTATAATTTTTTTGTCAATATTTTAACATATCGTTACACTCTTAATCTCACTCATCTCTTCTATGGCATATCTTGGACCCTCTTTGCCTATGCCACTTAGCTTAACACCACCATATGGCTGTATATCAAACCGTAAAGTTGGCATCTCATTTATGACCACTCCGCCAACTTCCAATGAGTGTATAGCATCGGTTGTCTGCTCTAAATCATTGGTAAAAATTGAGAACTGTATGCCGTATGGTGTACTATTCATCTGAGATTTTGCATCTTCAAAATTCTCAACTCTCATGAGTGATACTATAGGGGCAAAGACCTCTTCACACACCACATCCATATCATCACGCACATCTGCTAAAACAACAGGAGATAGTGTATTGTTACTAGATTTTATGGGTGTGAGTGCTCTAGCTCCACTATCTATAGCGCTCTGTATCCATCTACTAGCACGCAATAGTGACTCCTCATCTATCATAGCGCTCATAAAAGTATCTTCATCATACGGTGACCCAACTTTGAGTTTCTGTACCTCTTTAGCTAACTGGGTAGCAAACTGCTCATAGATCTTGCTATCTACATATATGCGCTGAAGAGATATACAGACTTGACCCGAATTGACAAATGCACCAAGCGCACATCTTGAAGCTGCATGGGTAATATCTGCACTTCTATCTATATAGGTTGCCGCATTGCCTCCAAGCTCAAGAGAGAGCTTTTTAATACCGGCCTGCCTTGTGATAATCTCTCCAACCACAACAGAGCCGGTAAAACTGATAACGCGTGGTATCTTACTGCTAACAAGTGCACTCCCAACCTCCGCATCACCATAAACTAGACTTAAAGCATCTTGAGTAGCATAAGGGCTATCTATAAATAGCTTGACTAGCTTATAAGCTGTCAACGGAGCTTCTGGAGTTGGCTTAAGTACAACAGCATTGCCTGCAACTAAAGCAGGGGCTAACTTGTGCGCTATGAGATTTAACGGAAAATTAAATGGCGTAATTGCTACCACAACACCACAAGGTTCGCGAAAATAGAATGCTGTTGTTTTGCGTCCGCTATGCATAGCATCGGTATTGATAGTCTCTCCACTCATGGTGCGCATAAACTCTGCTGAGAGTATAATAGTCTCAATACACCTATCAACTTCAATGCGAGCAAACGATATAGGTTTAGCCACCTCATCAGTAATAGTCTGTGCCATATCTTCACGACACTCTCTTAAACGCTGCGCAACATCCAACATCCACTCACACCGCCTACTTAATACTGATGCCTTAGCACTAACTGCTGCTTTAGATGCTATCTGTAGCGCATGTACGGCATCTTCTGCGCTACAGATAGCAACTTTTGATACAACTTGGGTACTATATGGGTTATATCTATCGCTATAACTGCTCTTTTCTGTTTCTTTTGAGCCAAAAAATACCTCTGCTCTCATAAACTACACCTTTTAATATGGTTTTAAACAAAATATATCTACAATCATAACAAAAAAGTGAGAATAGCATGTTAAAACTTGAGATTACAGCTGGTGAGTTAGGCTCAAGACCGCCAGTGACTAAACCACACCCTGGATTTTACGATAGTGTAGGCGAAGAGCGGTTTCGTGCACTTGTTGATGAGCACTATGAGCTTATCCGTAATAGCGATATAGATTTTCTATTTCCAGTTAACGATGATGATGATTTTGAGCAGGCAAAGAAAAATGCAGCTGATTTTTTTATCCAGATATGTGGTGGTCCAGACTATTTTAACCAAAACAGAGGTTTACCTCAGATGATAGGACGACATGCGCCATTTCGGATAGATGAGAGAAGTAGAAGACGCTGGTTAGAGCTATATGCCGAGATCTTACCAAAACTAGAAGATGAGGGCGTAAAGAGTGAATATATAGAATCTTTTTGGAGCTATATTGATATATTTTCTATCTGGATGATCAATACACCAAGTGCAAAATAGTAACGCAAACTCTATTTTGCGCTACTACTTCTCATGTTATAATCAATATTAAACCACAACTTAGATAAAATACCCACTCAATTATTATGAGGATACAATGGAAAAAGCAAAAACTATATGGATGGATGGCAAGTTTGTAGATTGGGATAATGCTACAACGCATGTCTTATCTCATACGCTACACTACGGCAATGGCGTCATAGAGGGCACAAAAGCGTATAAAACAGATAGAGGATACGCTATCTTTCGACTAGAAGATCACACAACCAGACTACTTGAGTCTGCTAAGATGACACTGATCGATATACCCTACAGTGTTGATGAGCTAAACGCTGCCCAGATTGAACTGATACGACGCAATGAGTTTCGTGGTGACAATGTCTACTTACGACCTTTTGCATTTTTAGGCTATGGTGTTATGGGTGTCTATCACAAAGATGCTCCAGTGGTGACAGCTCTTGCTGCTTGGGAGTGGGGTGCATACCTTGGTGAAGAGGGCATGAGACGAGGCATACGACTCAAAATCGCCTCAATGAACAGAGCCTCAAATACTTCAAATATGGGTAAAGCTAAAGCATCTGCTAACTACCTAAACTCACAGATGGCAAAGTTTGAAGCTGTAGAGTGTGGATATGATGAGGCGTTGCTTTTAGATGATCAAGGCTATGTGGCTGAAGCTAGCGGAGCCTGTTTTTTTATGGTTAAAAATGGTGAGATAATCTCACCTCCAAATGACAACTCACTATCTTCAATTACTCAAAAAACAGTTATAGAGATGGCAGAAGATATGGGCTACAAAGTTACAAGAAGACGCATAACACGCGAAGAGGTCTATGTGGCTGATGAGGCTTTCTTAACAGGAACAGCAGCTGAAGTGACACCGGTTCGTGAAGTTGATGCGCGCATCATAGGTGGCGGAGAGCGTGGAGAGATTACAGAGAAGATCCAGAGCGCATATTTTGATATAGTGTTTGGGCGCAACCCCAAATATAGCGACTATTTAACTTACATATAAAGGTAAAAACATGGCAACTGATATGAATGACTACTTCAACAAGAAGAAGAGTGCTGGTGGCAGCAACAAAGGTGGTGGCGGAAGTGGAGGTGGAGGTGGATTTACTCCTCCACGCCCACCAAAAATAGATATAAACATGGGTGGTGGAAAATCTATTGCTCTTTTTGTTATTGTTGGCATTATTATACTACTTGTACTTGCTAAACCATTTGTAATCATCACTGAGGGTGAGCGAGGCATTTTAGCAACCAATGGTAAGTATGAGTCTCAATCACTTCAACCAGGTCTACATTTTCTGATACCTATCATACAGAAAGTATACATAGTAGATACAAAAATCCGTATTATAAACTACGCTGACCGCATAGAGCGAAAAGCTGTAGATGGTGATGGTATCGAAGCAAAACCTGCCGTTGAGGTACTAGATGTAAGAGGTCTACCTGTTAAGATAGAGCTAACTGTGCAGTACAGACTAAACGATCAGTACGCAGCACAGACTATCTCAAACTGGGGTTTTAGCTGGGAAGAGAAGATCATCAATCCTGTTGTGCGCGATATAGTACGCAATGTCATTGGTCAATATGAGGCAGAATCACTACCAACTAACCGCAACAAGATAGCAGCACAGATAGAGGATGGTCTGAGAAAAAATATAGAGCAACAGAAAAACTCACCAGCTATTTTTCAATCTGTTCAGTTGCGTGAGATTGTACTACCTCAAAAAGTTAAAGAGCAGATAGAGAGAGTACAGATTGCAAAACAAGAGGTTCAACGAGCAGAGCAACAGGTACAAAAAGCGAAACAAGATGCTCTTAAGAGAGCAGCTGAAGCGCAGGGTAAATCTAATGCTGTTAAGATTGCATCAGAAGGTAAGGCTAGTGCCATTACTATTGAAGCAAAAGCTATAGCAGCTGCAAACAAAATCGTAGCAGCATCTTTAACCGAAAAACTTCTACACATGGAGCAGATCAAGGTACAAGGCAAGTTTAACGAGGCTCTTCGGGTCAACCGTGATGCCAAGATATTCTTAACGCCAGGAGGCTCAACACCAAATATCTGGGTAGATACCAAAAGTGCAAAACAGCAAACTGCAATAGAGTAGCAGAGTGTCTAATAGCATTATAGAGCGTATAGACTGGAAAAAACAATCACTCCTTCCAGTGGTTGTTCAAGACTCTAGTAGCAAGCAGGTTCTTATGTTAGCATACATGAATCAAGAATCACTTAGATTATCTCTAGATACAAACAAAGCACACTACTTCTCAAGATCAAAAGAGCGCATATGGATGAAGGGGGAGAGTAGCGGGCACACTCAAACTATTAAGAGATTTTTACTAGATTGTGATAGCGACACTCTACTTATTGAGGTAGAGCAGAAAGGTGTGGCTTGTCATACAGGCAGAGAGTCATGTTTTTTTACAGAGCTAAAAAGTGGCGATACTATTTGTGATATCAGCGTTGATGTGAGCAAGAGTTATGACATCATAGATAGGCTCTACCATACCATACAGGAGCGAAAGAGTGCAGATAAGTCATCATCATGGACAGCTACGCTTCTAAAGAGTGGCGATAATGCCATCTTAAAAAAGGTCATAGAGGAGTCTGGAGAGCTCTGCTTTGCCATAAAAGATAGCAATGAGCAAGAGATTATACATGAGAGTGCAGACTTACTCTACCATGTTTTAGTAGCACTTGCTAGCCAAGATATATCTCCAGATAGAGTCAAGCAAGAACTTGAGCGCAGATCTGGCACAAGTGGTATAGCTGAGAAGCAGAGTAGAAGCAGATAGCTAGGCTCTAGATAGTGCCTCTACGGACTGTTTAAAATCATCTCCGCGCTCTACATAAGATCTATATTGATCAAAGCTAGCAGATGCTGGCGACAAGAGTGCTACACTATGCTTATCTAGTACCAAATCTATGGACTTTACTGCATTTTGTATGGTGTGAGAGATCTGGTATCTAATCTGAAAGTGCTTAGATAGCTCTACTAATATCTGCCTATCTTCTCCTATAAGATAGACAAGCGCATCTACAGATGAGATCAGCCTAAATAGATCTGATAGATCAATCCCCTTTGTATCTCCGCCTATTATAACATGCAACCTTCTATCTTTAAAACGCTCTATGGCTGCTGCAGCAGCATCTATATTGGTTGCTTTTGAGTCATTGATCCAGACTCTACCTAGATGATCTGTAAGCATCTCTTGACGATGAGACTCAAGTATAAATCTATTTAATCTATCATAGTCACAAACTCCATATAGTACCTTAGCCACCGCCAAAGCTAAAAGTGCATCTAGTAAAAACACTCCCTCAAACTCTACTTTTGATATATCTATCTCAAAATAGTTAGCTATATCTTCGCTATTTTCATATGTTACGATAAAAGCTCTACTGCTACCTATAAAATTAGCATATTTTTTTGGCACTATCGCTAGCTCTCCCTCTTGCATTCTATCAATAGCACTTAGCTTATCTTTCACATAACTATCTTCATCCCCATGCCAATCTATATGGTCTGGCGTAATTGGTAAAATAACCAAAATATCTGGTGCACTTTGAGTGGTATAGTGCATAGTAAAAGAGCTGGTCTCTAGTATCCATAATGGGGCTTTAGAGTCAAGATCCGCCAATGGTGTACCAATATTTCCACCACTAACAGCACCTTGATCTATGAGCAATAGTTGCAACATTTGAGTAGTGGTAGTCTTACCATTAGTGCCCGTAATCCAGACTGTGCGCTGCTCATTTAAGATAAAATCGTACTCACTAACTAGATTTGATGATGAGGTGATAAGTTTGTTATGAGGTGGTACCCCTGGCGATGGTATACTTAGGTCAAACTCACTACTAAGGTAGCTAGATGATGCTTGCACTCTAAATCCACTGCTATCTATATAGCTATCTGTCACTTTGTCATCAAAAAATACAAATGTATTATCTTTAAATTTTTGAGCTATAGCTTTTGTAGTTTTACCGTATCCTAAAAGAGCTACCATCATTAGCGAATCTTTAAAGTTATAAGCGCCAACAGATTGGTCAACATAGCTATGATCCAAAATCGTACAATAATCTTATTTTCAACCCAGTTTTTCATCTCAAAGTGGTGGTGGATTGGTGCCATTAAAAAGACTCTCTTTTGGCGCCATTTATACACTCCAACTTGTATCAGCACCGATAGAGTCTCTGCTACAAATATCGCCCCTATCAATATAAGTAAAACTTCGCTCTTTGCCACAATACCAAGATACCCTATAAGCGCACCAATAGCTAAAGAGCCGCTATCTCCCATAAATACTTCAGCAGGGTGAGAGTTAAACCATAAAAAGCCAATCAACGCTCCAATGAGTGCAGCAGCAACAATAACAGTCTCTCCAGCATCAAAGTGTGGCATATAGAGATATGCACTAAGTCCAGAGTGACCTATGATATAGATAAATACCCCTAGTGTCATAAGTGAAAATATAGATGGAACAGTTGCTAACCCATCAAGACCATCTGTAAGATTAACAGCATTTGAGACTCCTACGATGATAAAGATCCAAAAAAATAGAGCAAAAATCCCCATATCAAATATAGCGTCTTTAAAAAAAGGTAGATAAAAAAGTGTGTCAAGTTCTGCGATAAAGATTAAAAACAGAGCTATTGCTGTAGCAACGATAATCTGCAACACAAACTTCATCCTTGCGCTCAACCCTGCTAGATTATCTTTTTTTGCTATTTTAGTGTAGTCGTCTCTAAATCCTATAAGTGCAAATAACATTAAAGTTAAAATCGCACCAAGAGCATAAAAATTGCTCATATCTATACTAATGATTGATGCCAATATGGTAGCTACAATAAAAACTACACCACCCATAGTGGGGACTGATACCTTACTTTGATGACTCTTGGGGGCATACTCATTGATAGGCTGTACACTAGATGATTTTTTTGCCCACTCTATAAACCTTGGCATAAGAGCCAGAGTAAATGTAAGAGCAATAAAAAACGCAAATCCTGCGCGTACTGATATATATTGAAGTATATTGAGATCTAGTAGCTCGTAAAAATAGTAAAGCAATCACTCCCCTTTAAGACTTTTGAAGTGACATTTTAATACAATTCGCGTTAAGAGGAGTTGAACATGCAAAAAACCGTTCTAATTATTACAGATGGCATAGGGTACTCACAAGAGTCCAAATCAAATGCATTTAGCATTGCCAAAAAACCGACATATGAGTATCTATTTAAAAATGCTCCAAACTCCCTTATAAAAACCTCTGGGCTATCAGTAGGACTTCCTCAAGGTCAAATGGGCAACTCTGAAGTGGGTCATATGTGCATAGGTAGCGGACGAGTTCTTTATCAAGATCTAGTACGCATATCTTTAGCATTAAAAGATGGTTCTCTTAAAGAAAACAGAACTCTAACTAGTGCTCTACAAAGCAGTAGCGACACCGTGCATCTCATAGGGCTTTTAAGTGATGGCGGAGTACACTCACACATAGATCACACAATAGGCTTAGCCAATATCGCTGCACAAAATGGCAAAAAAGTGTGGCTACACCTCATAACTGATGGCAGAGATGTATCACCAACTTCTGCTAAAAGCTATGTGGAACACATAGAGCAGATCACAGATCAGAACATAAAGATCGCTTCGATATCTGGACGATTTTACGCTATGGATCGAGACAATAGATGGGATCGTATAGAAGATGCCTATAGTGTCATAGCCAATGCAGCATCACATAGCAATTTGAGTGCAAAAGAGTACATAGACTCTTGCTACAACAAAGAGATAACAGATGAGTTTATCAAACCTGTATGTTTTAATGGGTATAGAGGTATAAATAGTGATGATATAGTAATCTTAAGTAACTTTAGAAGTGACAGAATGCGTGAGCTAGCATCTGCTCTAGGTGAAGAGAAGTTTGATAGATTTAATAGAGAGTATAAAAATCCAAATCTTATAACCATGACAAGTTATGATGCTTCGTTTAACTACCCTATACTTTTTGAAAAAACTCCTCCTGTAAATACATTGGCTCAAACCATCAGTAGAGCTGGACTATCACAACTCCACACCGCAGAGACTGAGAAATATGCCCATGTAACATTCTTCTTCAACGGTGGCATAGAGCAGCCGTACGATGGAGAAGATAGAGTATTGATTCCAAGCCCACAAGTAAAAACATATGACCTACAACCACAGATGAGTGCTCCAGAGGTTAGCAAAGCTGTTCAAGATGGCATGGATAAAGAGTATAGCTTTATAGTAGTCAATTTTGCAAATGGTGATATGGTTGGTCACACAGGAGATCTACAAGCTGCAGTACAAGCAGTTGAAGCGGTTGACAAAGAGATTGGGATCATACTAGACAAAGCCAAACAGCAAGGCTACTCACTAGTGATCACTAGTGATCATGGAAACTGTGAACAGATGAGGGATACAGATGGCAATATCTTAACAAACCATACAACTTATGATGTATTTGGGTTTGTTATTGACGATAGAGTTCAAAGTATCAACAATGGCACATTAAGCAATATCGCCCCAACTGTACTAAAACTCATGGGGCTAGATATACCAAAAGAGATGGATCAGGCACTTTTTTAAGTGCTTATTTTTAAAACTATATAGATCTAGCTGCGTCTATAAAGTCTTCTATGATATCATCTGCCCTCTCAAGTCCGATACAGATTCGGACAAGTCCATCACTAATACCCAAAAACTCTCTTTGCTTCTCATCAAAATCTGCGTATATAGTTGATGCCATATGTAGTGCTAGCGTACGACTATCGCCCAAATTTGCTGTTATGGTAGCAAGATTGCTACTATTTAAAAATCTAAATGCACGCTCTTGTGAGTCAAAATCTAAACTCATCAGAGCCCCACACCCTCTCTTGAACTGCTCTTTATAGCGGCTGTGGTGAGGATGGCTTTTAAGTACAGGATGATTTACCTTAAGACCGGCTCTATCTAGCTCTAAAGCTACTCTCTCAACGCTACTTGTGACCCTATCTTGGCGCAGAGGTAGCGTCTGTAGTCCTATGATGGTCTGATAGCTATTGTGTGCAGATGCGCTCATACCAAAGTCTCTAAGAGCTCTTTTTTTGCCGATACCTATAAATGCACCTTGACCTAAATTGTCAATAAACTTCTGTGCAAATGGGTATCTAGATGAGCTTAGTTTATCGCCACTACTCTGTACAGCACGATAGACCACCGCTCCACCAAGTGCAGATGAGTGACCATTGATGATCTTTGTTGTAGAGTAGATTACTATGTCAGCACCGAGTTCTAGCGGCTTTACACTTAGAGGTGTTAGAGTGTTATCTACCACCAAAAGCACACCATACTTTGATGCAATAGCGGCTATGGCTCTTATGTCTGGAAGCCTCATGTTTGGGTTTCCTATGCTCTCAAGGAAGATTATCTTAGTGTGATCTGTAATTGCAGATTCGATCTGCTTAAGATCATCTACATCAAAAAAAGATGTCTTAACTCCAAATCTAGTAGCACTTTGAGTAAAAAATGCATAAGTACCGCCAAAGAGACCACCAACACTAATCACCTCATCGCCACAACTAAGAAGTGACATGACACAAAGAGTTATTGCGCCCATACCAGAGCTAGTAGCTATAGCGCCAACTCCGCCATCCATGTCACTAAGCAAAGACTCTAGTTTTGCACTAGTAGGGTTACCCATGCGTGAGTACATAGGTTTTTTTATAGAGCCATCAAATATCTTCTCCGCACTCTCTGGACTACCGTAAGCAAATGATGCAGAGCTTACTATGGCTGGGCTAATTGCACCCTCTTTTGAGCCACAGCTCTGAACAAATGTTGTTGATTCTTCTTCAAAGTATCTCATTTAAACCCATTTATAGTAAAATTGTGACTATATTATAACTTAAAGAGTCAAAATTGACAAAACGGATCTTCATAACTGCTACAAACACAGACATAGGCAAGACCTACACAACCCTCCGCCTGATGGAGTGCTATAGTGACATGGGCTACAGAGTGGGTGTTTTAAAACCTATTGAGACTGGAGTGAGCACAGAGGCTCCTGATGCGACACTGCTTTTGCAAAAACTACATCAGATCAATCCAGAATCACTGCACCTCAACATAGACGATATAGCACCCATACAGCTCTGCTTACCTGCTGCTCCATATGTTGCTAAAGCGAGAAGCAGTATTGATCTGACTCTAGTAGATAGAGCCTTAGAGAAGATGGAGCAGATATGTGACATATGCCTCATAGAGGGCGCTGGTGGTCTACTTGTGCCTATAGGCAAGAACTATTTTATCATAGATCTCATAAAAAGATTTGATGCACTAGCACTACTAATCTCACACTGCAATCTTGGTTGCATCAATGATACACTTCTAAGCTTAGAGGCACTAAAACATAGAGAGATACAATCTATCTGGGCTCTTAATTGTCACAATACAGAGAAGTTTAAATCTATCTCAAAGCCCTATTTTGATGAGTGTTTTGATGAGTATTTTATAGTAGATAGAGATATAGAGCAGATCTGTCAAAAACTGCTATTGTCAAAAGAGACAGCATGAACATACTAGTAGTTCGCACAGATAAACTAGGTGACTTTATAACCGCTCTGCCTGCCATATATGCACTAAAACATCACAATAGAGCTCACCATATTACTGTATGTGTCTCTGCTCTAAATGAGGAGTTGGCACACTCATGTGACTTTATAGATAGAGTTGTAGTCGATAGCGGTGGTACTATCTTACAACTAGCCAAAGATCTCAAAGAGTGTAAGATAGATATCTCCTTTACACTCTTCTCAAATACACGCGTAGCACTAGCACAGGCGTTAGCGCAGATTCCTCTAAGAGTAGCTCCAGCCACTAAGATGGCGCAGTTTTTGTACACTAAGAGAGTTAAACAGAGACGCTCACAAGTTAAGATGGCAGAGTTTGAGTACAATCTCAAACTGATTAAAAGCTACTTTAAAGATATGGATTTAAACTACCCTAAGCCCATATTGAGCTTTGATAAACAGCAGATAAAAAAAATCTACACAGAGTTTACGACTAGCTACAACATAACAAAAAAAGTAGTAGCTATACATCCAGGAAGTGGTGGCTCAAATGATGCCAACCTGAGTGAAAAGGAGTATGTAGCGCTTGTAAGCCAGATACGCTCTCTTAATAGATTTGAGACTGTTATGATCTTTGGTCCTGATGAAGATAATCTTAGAGCCAGATACGAAGAGTTGCTTAATGGTCAAAATATAGTTTTCTACAGTTCTAAAAATGGCATAGTAGAGTTTGCTAAGCTAATAGCCTCATTTGAGTACTTCATCAGCACATCTACAGGCACATATCATCTAGCCTCTGCTGTTGGGGTAAAAACTATCACCTTTTTTGCACCATCACTTTTTGCATCACATAGACGCTGGAAAGCGATTGGTACGCTAAGTGATCAGGTAGCATACACGCTACCAAAAAGCATCAACTCTATCGTAGAGTCAAATTTTCAAAACTAAGTTATTGAGAGCTGCTTGACAAGAGTAATCTTTTTTTTGTATACTTTGCATTACAAAGTTATTTGCAAAGGAGAGTTAATGAGTAGTGTCGATAGCGGTATGAGGGATGAGGTGCTTGGGCATCTTAGTGATATAAAGTCAGTGCTAGACGATAAGAGATTTTTTCCTTATGATTACAATGCTCTAATCGTATGGGGTATTGTCTCTATCTTGCTCTCTATCTTTTTGCTTCCCATCTTAAAAAGTAGCCTAATGCTCGGTATGGTTTTTCTATTTGCTATGTTGATCTTAGCGTTTGCTATCGAGGGACTGTTGATCAAAAAAGAGAATGTCTCCTACGATATAGAGCGCTGCACTGATAAACAGAAGTTTATAGCAAGCTGTTACATGTTAGCCTCACTATTTGGTGTTGTTATGACGCTACTGCTAGCTAAACATGAGCTTCTAGTGCCTATCTATATGATCTGGATATTTATCTGTGGTCTTGGTAATTTTATCGTAGGTTACACTATAAATATGAGCCTCTTTACTAAGAGTGGCTATGTTAGCATCACCATATCTGTCATCTTACTAGCTATCTCTTTTGGGATAGATGATCTTTACAACATAGAGTCTATATTTGCTAGAGTTGCTCAATTTATGACTATTTTACTGTTAGGAGTGGTACCGATATGGCAAGCATTAATCATTAAAAAAGAGTGTAGCGTTGTTTGATCCCATCTTGCACCAAGCCATAAGATCTAAGCTAGTCTCCATGCTTATAGCCAATGGTGCGCTACCTTTTAAAGCTCTAAAAGAGTATCTTAAACTTAGCGATGGAAACCTATCTAGCCATCTTAAAAAACTAGAAAATGCTGGGTACATAGAGATCAAAAAGGGTTTTGAAGGCAAGCGACCAAAAACAACAATCTATATCACAGATGAGGGAGAGGAGGCTTTTAAGAGCTATATTGAAGAGCTTAGAGTGTTTGTTGAGCAGAACTAAACTAAGATCAAGAAGATCTTAAAGATAGTGTAAATATAACCAATAACCAAGGAGAGATAATGAAAAAAATGATTTTAATCTCGATGTTGTCTGTAAGTTTGATGGCATTAAGTAGTATCGAAATAGCTAAAAAATCAGATAAAGCAACAGATGGATTTGAGAGCTCTATCTCAAAAACTCAAATGACTTTGATTAATGCGCGTGGGCAGAAGAGTGTTAGAGACATGATTATGAAGACACTTGAGGGTGAAGATGGCGATAAGACTATCTCAGTTTTTCTCTCACCAGCAGATGTTAAAGGAACTAAAGTTTTAGGATGGGAGCATTTAGATCGTGATGATGATCAATGGCTGTATCTACCCGCACTCAAGCGTGTAAAACGCATAGCTAGTCGCAATAAATCAGGTTCGTTTATGGGGAGTGAGTTCTCTTATGAAGACATAGGCAACCAAAATTACAAAAAGTACAAATACGACGATAAGATTGAGGTAGTAAAGCTAGATGGTTTAGAGTGCTATAAGGGTATTAGAGTACCAAAAGATAGGTATTCAGGCTACACAAAACAGATTACTTGGGTAGACACCAAAGACTTTTTAGTGCGCAAGATAGAGTACTATGATAGAAAAAAAGAGCTCTTAAAAACAGCCATATTTAGCAAATATAAGAAGATTGATGGTGTCTGGAGAATGGGTAAAATAGAGATGACAAATCACCAAAGTGACAAATCAACAACTCTAGTATGGATAGAAGATAAGATAAAAACCTCTCTTACAAAGAGAGACTTTGACAAAAGAGTCCTCAAAAAATGATAAAAAAACTACTTGTCATTGGGCTCATCTCATCTTCTCTATGTGCTGAAGTTGAGTATATGGGTAATGTTAGTCTTGAGATGCGAAGCTTTACACATGATCTCTCCAACAAAAGAGATCACTCAGTAGCGTTACGCTTAGAGACGGAGCTAAAGCAAGAGTTTGACAATGCTCAAGTTGTAGCCAAAATAAAAGCCATATATGATAAAGATGATAACAGCAGAAGGTATCTAGACTTTAATGACCTCTACTACATGCACAGCTTTGAAAATAGTGATATTCTAATAGGTAGAAGTACTGTTTTTTGGGGGGCTTTAGAGTTTTATAACATTACTGATGTGTTCAACACTAAAGATCTACTAGATGACCCATTTGATTATAACTCAAAATTGGGGTCTTGGAACATAACACAAACTACCTATCTTGAAGATTCTGAAATATCTATCATGGTAAAACTACATGAGTCAAATCAGAAGATGCAAGATGCAGAGTCAGTTAACTATTTTTTACCATTAGCATACAACGATAAGCTAAGTAGTGAAGAGGGAGAGTTTCGTCCAACTATCTTTTTAAAATATAGCGGATATGGTGAAGATGTGCAGATTGACTACTCTATCATCTATCAAAATGGCTATGATAGCCAGCGCTACTTAAGAGTTAAAGATAACAAATTTCAACAAAATGCTTACATAGTTAACAAACTACTAGGGTTTGCCACACTTATAGATGGTGATACAATCTATAAGGTAGAGGCTACATATGCAGATAGCAAGAGCAGGCAAATTGACAACTATGCTCAACTAGGAGTAGGTGTTGAACATACACTCTATGGCTTTAGCAACCAGAGGGATATGGGGTTATTAGTAGAGTACTATCGACATGAGAGCGACCAGAAGAGCCAAAGCTTTTTTACCAATGATCTAGTGTTGGGCTTAAGGGTCTCTATGAATGATGCTGCTTCATCATCTATCTTGGCAGGTCTCAATATAGATCTGGACAATCATGAGAAGATATTTATCGTCAAATATGATACAAGAGTCTATGAGAGCTACAAATTAGCACTCTCATATCAACACATGAGTCCAGAAGAGGATTCACTTTTTCAAAAACTTGATCTAGTAAAGCTTGAGTTTGGTTACTATTTTTAAAGGAATATTATGAGAGCATATGTAGATTTTTTAGACAGATTTAAGTGGATTATTGTTTTTGCGGTGCCTATGATAGTCTTTGCTCTTGCATCAAATCTCAAACATCTTGAGATGGATGGAAGCTACCGTATATGGTTTGGTGAAGAGTCGAAGATATTAAAAAATTATGATGATTTTAGAGCTACTTTTGGCAATGATGATGCGGTTATTGTTGTGCTTAAAGATGATAGTGGTATATTTAACCGCAAAGCCCTACAGAGCATAGATAACATTACTCAAAAATTTTGGCAGATGAAGTATGTAGCTAGGGTAGACTCCATAACAAATTATCAACACATATATGCTAGTCAAGAAGATGTAGATGATATCATTGTAGAGGATTTTATCCAGAATATATCAGATGCTAGTGATGAGTATCTAGAGCAACGCAAACAGATAGCCATTAACGACTCGCTAATCGTCAACTCCTTTGTGTCAGCAGATGCAACTACCACCATGATAGTAGCCAAACTGGTGCCAAAAGTGAGTGATGGTAGTGATAAGAGCATGGAGATCATGAGTGCTGTGCGACAGATATTACAGATAGAGCACAACAGAACAGGCTACAAGTACTGGATCAATGGTGGACCTGCTATGAATGAAGCATTTGTACAGATTGGTACAAGTGATGCTGTGACATTTACCCCTATTGTTATCATAGTGACAATGCTACTTCTGCTGATCATATTTCGCCGTTTTAGTGGTGCTATTATACCTCTAGCAGTTGTGATATTTACATTTGTGACTGTACTTAGTGTGCAAGTAGCATTTGGATACAAACTCAATAACTTCACAGCAAATCTGCCTGTTTTTATAGTTGCTATAGGAATTGCACACTCTGTACATATCTACATACTCTGGTTAAGCTCTAGGCGTGAGGGCAGAAGTAGCAAAGAGGCAACGCTTCACTCTTTACAAAAGAACCTACTTGCAGTTACACTCACATCAATCACAACAGCTATAGGCTTTGCAACACTGATGATATCTACTGTAATTCCTGTATTTACACTAGGTGTAGCTACTGCAAGTGGCGCTATACTTGTCTACCTTATATCTATCACTTGGATGCCTGCTCTATTGTTGCTATTTACCAAAGAGATAGAGGTCAAAAATCAAAACTCCAAAGAGAGTAGATTTGGATATGGCTATGGTGAGTTTATCATCAGGCGACACAAAAGCATTATCGCTACAACCTCTTTGGTGTTTGCTATCTTAGCAGGTGGGCTCTTTATGGTTAAGATAGATAGCAATACCATACGATATTTTGATGAGAGTGTGGAGTTTAGAAAATCTACAGAGTTTTTATCTGATAACCTTACAGGTCCTATGATCTATGAGATTGTAGTCGATAGTGCAAAAATCAACGGTATTAAAGATCCAGAATTTATGAGAACTGTTGAGCAGTTCTGTAGTGAGTTTAAGAGTAAATTTTCCGATGTAATACACACTAGCTCTTTAGTTGATATAGTAAAACGATTCAACCTTGTAATGAATCAAAATGAGAGCATACCAGAGACTCAAGAGCTTATAGCTCAGTATCTACTTCTCTACTCACTCTCTTTGCCAATGGGCATGGAGATCAATGACAAAATGGATCTTGATGAGCAGCATCTTCGCATAAGTGCACAAGTAAACATAGTAGACACCTCAAAAGATTTAGAGATGATAGATTTTGTCCATGAGTGGTGGCAGAAGAGTCCATATAGCGCACAAGCCAATGGTCAAACTGTTATGTTTGCCTACATGCAAGAGGGTGTGACCGATACACTAATCTACTCTCTATCACTGGCAATAGTGCTTGTGTCTATCGTCATGCTCTTGGTATTTAAGCGCATTAGACTCTTGTGGATATTTATCATTCCAAATGTTTTACCGGTGATGTTAGTAGTAGGTCTAATGGGCTACTTAAAGATCAATATAGACATAGGAGTTGCCATAGCTGGAGCGATCATTATAGGTGTGGCAGTTGATGACACCATACACTTTTTGGTCAAATATTTTGATGCTAGAGAGAGAGGTCTTGGACTAAAAGAGTCACTAGATGAGGTCATACACTATGCAGGTAGAGCTATCATCTTTACAACAATCATACTAAGCACCGCTTTTGCAACATTTAGCTTTAGTGATTTTGCTCCAAATCAGAACTTTGGCATAGTAACAGCAAGTGCTCTGATCATAGCCCTCATAGTAGATCTACTTCTACTGCCAGCACTACTTGTGCTAGCAGAAAAAAACAGCAAACCTATGTCGCTATCGTAGTACTCCAGATACCGTGTAAGTTGCATCCAGCTTTTGCTGTAATGCTCTTAACGCCATCTAGTTTAACAGCAAAAGAGCTAAATCCGCGTGAAATTTCAGCCTCTAAAATATTTTTTCCAACCAATTTACCATCTGCATATAAAGATATAAAATCTATCCAGTGATCAGGTGTACTTGGATGTATAATATTGGCTTGCCCAACACTCACCTCTACAACCGAATACCCTTTAGAATCTCTGCTCTTAATAAGCACACTTGGCGTATGTTTTAGCTCACCTTTTGTCATGTTCTTAGGATCTTTTGGTTTCATCTCGATACGATTCAGATAACTCTGCGGCTTATCTGATGCTTGTGCGCCAATAGCTACTCCGGCTGTTGCCAACACGGCTAATCTTAAAGCTTCTCTTCTGTTCATAAATCTTCCTTGTATGTAAAATGTGTGAGATTATACTAACTTTAGTTAAATCTAAAACCACTTAAAATAATCACTATGTGTACAAAAGAGAGTATAATTGCACTTAAAAAAAGAGTCTATATTTGTCAAGATTGATGCTTAATTATCTATACCTACTGCTTAGTACCCTCTTTATCATAGTGCTCACTAAGGTACTATTTGTCTACTATCACTACTCTATGTTTAGCCCCATAGAGATATCTCAAATACTAAAGTCTCTTATATTTGGGCTTAGATTTGACTTAGCTGTTGCTAGCACAATAGCTCTAATCTCACTTTTTTTTAGCAACTCCTTACGATACATGAGCCTAATGAGTGCATCGCTAATTAGCGCCTTGCTGCTTCTGCAGCTAGGAGATCTGCTCTATTTTGCTGAATCAGCTAGACATATAAGCTATGAGATAGTCAATATATCTGGTGACTCTAAAGCACTTTTTCTTACCGCACTATCACAACACACTGCTTTTATAATCATAGCCATCTTAGCATCTATACGACTTTGGTTTCTATTGCGCTCTATTTTTATGAAGATATTAACACCTATCCCTATTGATATATACTACCCTTTTTACCTACTTATACTGATCATTATAAGTATCTTTTTTATTCGTGGTATGTTTGCACATATACCGCTAAACCCTTGGCAGAGTAGCCAAATTGGTAATGAAAAGCTTGCTACTATTGCACTAAATGGTAGCTACAGTGCTCTATATGCACTTGCAAACTCCAATAAAACCATAAGCAACAGATTCACAACAGAGCCTAACAATGCCACAGATACACTACTAGAGATATACAAAAATAGTAGTGACTACAACTACAAGCCATTAAAGCGCAACATAGTCATTGTGTTCTTGGAGAGCTGGAGTGCTACACATATGAAACCTTATGGCTCTAGAGTCTCAGCTACACCATTCTTTGACTCTTTGCTAGATAGATCACTTAGACCTCTTGGAGCCATTGCTGGTGGACATAGAACAACTGAAGGCCTATTTGCCACACTAGTATCTGCGCAAAACCCACTTGGCAGATCTGTAGCTAAAACGCCTCTACAAGAGCATAACTATCACTCACTAGTAGAGATACTAAACAGCAACGGTTATAGTAGTGCATTTTTTCAAGGTACCGCAAAAGAGACTAGTGGTACTGGAGCTTTTGTGCAGAGTTTGGGTTTTGCACAGAGCTTTGGTAAAGAAGATATCAAAACCAGAGAGTTCAAAGAGAATAGCTGGGGTGTTCATGATCTTGATCTATATAGATTTGTACTTAGCAAAACAGATACGCTTAAAGAGCCATTTATCTTAGGCATAAACAATGCATCAACACATGATATTGAGTTGCCAGATGGTATTGTAGCTCAAAAATTTGATAGTGATAAAATGCTCAATGCACGCCTAAATATTTTACATTTTAGTGACGCTGCACTAAAACAGTTTGTTGAACAGATACTAAAACGCTATAGTGATACTCTATTTGTATTTGTAGCAGACCATTGTGGTGGCGGTATAAATTCAAACTTTTTAAATTATCTTGTTCCTCTTAGCTTTTATGGCAAAAACATCACACCTCGTCTCATAGATGAGTTTGTTTCACAGCGTGATATCGCCCCTACAATAATAGATTTAACGCTAGGTGACTATAGACTCATAGCACCAAATTTTAGCGGTAAATCACTACTTAGAGATAGCAACTTTACAGCAGACTACTATCACAATGGGATACACGGCTGGGTAAGAGACAAAAAAACAGTAGAGTTCAATAACAATAGTACCAACTGCTATGATGTATCAGAGTTTCAGCCTAAAGCTATAAAGTGTGATAGAGGTCTATTGGAGTATAAAAATGAGTACAATGCTTACACTTTTATATCTCAAAAACTACTATTTGATAACTCTCTTGATCAGTTTAGCCGCTACAGAGATGAGCCACAAGAAGAGCACACTAAGGAGTAAGATCACATATGAAAGAGTTAATAAAAATTGCATCTGTTATGATGATCATATTTATGGTCATTTTCTTACTAATGAAACTGTTTGGCATACTCTCTATAGATGAGATCAAATACTGGCTAGATGAAGCATCACAAATGAGTAGTTATTATCTTATCTTGCTTATT
>JAMONY010000005.1 GCA_027066325.1 Helicobacteraceae bacterium
TGATCTAACTCTTGATCCCATGCTCTACAAGATCGTGTAGATGTAGTACGCCCAATACTCTATCTTGGTTATCTACTGCTATAAGTATCTGTATCTTGCTATGCTCCATCAATATAAGCGCATCACTTGCTAGCATGTTTTCTGTTTTGATGGTTTTTGGATTGTGGTTGGAGTATCTATCTATGGCTAGATTGATATCAAACTTATCTCCTATGAGCGCGCGACGCAGATCACCATCAGTAAATACTCCACTAAGTCTACCATCTGCTTTACAGACAATAACTGCTCCAATACGCCCTTGACTCATCATCACAATTGCTTCAGATATTGGGGTCTGCTCATCTACTATGGGCAGATCTTTGGTGCGCATTATATCTGAGACTTTTATAAAAAGCTGTCTGCCAAGTGAACCTCCTGGATGAAGTGAAGCAAAATCCTCTTTTTTAAAGTTACGCTTTCTCATAAGTGAGACCGCTAAGGCATCACCAAGAGCTAGAGATAGTGTAGTAGAACTCGTTGGAGCAACCCCAAATGGACAAGCCTCTTTTTTTATAGTAGTATCTATAAGTACATCACAAAAATTACTCAAGGTTGAAGGTCGATTTTTGGTCATGCCGATAAGTGGTATATCAAAGCGTTTGATATGTGGCAAAATAGCACTAAGCTCACTACTCTCTCCGCTATAACTAATCGCCAATACTATATCATCTTTACCTATCATGCCAAGATCTCCATGCAGGGCTTCTGTAGGGTGCAAGAAAAAACTAGCAGTTCCAGTAGATGCTAAAGTGGCTGCCATCTTAGCGCCGATCAAGCCAGATTTGCCCACACCTGTAACTATCAACTTGCCTCTACAACTATAGATCAACTCAACTGCTTGTGAGATGCTATCATCAACTCTAGCCGCACAATCCAACAGAGCCTCTGCCTCAATACTCAACACTTCTGAAACTATCTTTTTATAATCTAAATCCATAAAGAAATTATATCCAAATCCATTCAATTATTGTATCGTCTAGACTACAACTCTATCTCATCATAAGTAGCAGATCTTGTCCCTTCAATGGGTAGATTTTGTCTACCTCTTACCGTATAGACAAAAGATATTTTAGGTTTATCTGTAAAATTTTGTGTTGCATAATGTAGCGTTCTGCAGTGAAATATCACTATATCTCCAGCATCTAAATCATACTGCATAGCTGTTTTGATAAGCTCTTGATTTTTACTACTTTTTGGACAAAAGCAGTCTCTCTCATCAAAACACTTTGGCTCAAAGTCTATCTTGTGACTAGCGGGGATAAACTTTAACACACCATTGTCAGCATGTTCGCTATCAAGAGCTAGCCACACACTTACTAGGTTGTCATTTTGAAAACTCCAGTATCTCTTATCTTGATGCCAACATGTCTCTGTGCTACGATGTGGCATCTTGGTCATTATGGAGTTGTGGTGAGCTAGTGTTAAGATTGGAGTATCATCTAGAACTTGCTCTAAGATACCTCGTATCTTAGGCTCTCTCATCCACTTTTGAAATAGCTCATCTCTGCCATAAACTTGGCGTAATCTTCTTAGAGTAGTGTTGCTGGTTAGATTATACTCACCTTCAGTCTCTACGGGTGCAACTTGATGCTCTATGTGTTGCGTGGCAGCTTGAAGTATCTTTGCGCAACGCTCCTGTGTAGCAAAATTGCGTAGCAGTAAAAAACCATCTTCTCTAAACTGCTTTAACTGTTTATCATCTAGTTGCAAACTACTCACCTACTAACTGATACTTGCGTATAGTCTCATCATCAAGATCTATAAGATTTCGTCTACGCAGATCTTCAAATATCTCCCTATCACAAACAACATCTGCTGGCCACTCACGCACAAATCCATCACACTTGCTCTTATTGGTTCCATCTACACCTATAATATCACCAAGATATATATCACGCCCCGCATCTATGTTGTTGACAACACGCCACACTAGCATATATGGATTATCTAGATCATTTTGCTCTGTATCTACAAAGACTGCTATGGCGATATGATCTCTCAAAGAGATCAGCTTATCATATAGCTCTTTTGCATTTTTATCTTTTCTATACTGTATGACAGTTATAGGGTTTGTGCTACTAACTACATACTGCTTTACGCCAACTACAGACTCATCTAAAGCTACAACTCTACTTAAGAGCTCATCATCATCAAGTAGCTCTATCTTAGACTCAACAACAGAACCAGTAGCATCAATACCAAGCTTACCGCCAACAAGGGCTCGTGGTGATGAGTGATCTAGTGCGTCAACAACACCTGTAGAGATTGTAATAGTATCTAGTGAGACCCTATCCAATATATGAGTAGCAAGAGCTTCATAATCGCTCAAGCTAGGTGCGCTCTCATCTACAAATAGAGCATGTTTTACAAAACTCATCTGCCCAACTCCCCAAAGAGCATGCATGATCTGTAAGCTATGACCTGCATATTTTGGAGCGATTTTACATAGTATTAGATTGTGAAAAACTCCATTTTCTGGCATGTTGTAGTCTATGAGGTCTGGTGCGGTAGTCTGTAGAAGTGGCAAAAATATCCGCTCAGTTGGGTGCCCCATATACTTATCTTCAAGAGGCGGCTTGCCTACAACTGTGGCAAAATAGAGTGGATCTTTTTTGGTTGTGATACATGTGACATCAAGCACTGGGTATGGCTCTTTAAGAGTGTAGTAGCCCGTATGATCGCCAAACATTCCCTCAATCTCACTTGAGTCTGGATCTACCCATCCTTCTATGACTATGTCAGCATCTTCAGGTACAAAGATCGGGTTACTTTTGCACTCTACTAAGCGCGCTTTTTTATTGCGTACAAAACCGTAGAGCATAAGCTCAAAGATCCCTAAAGGTAGTGGCGCGGTGGCACACCAAGTATAGAGCGGATCACCACCAATAGCGATGGATACAGGCATCTTTTTGCCAGCCCTCTTGTACTCTGCAAAGAGATAGTTAGAGTCTTTGTGTATCTGCCAGTGCATACCAAGTCGCTTACCATCATAGACCTGAAGCCTATACATACCTACATTGTGAACATCTCCATTAAGACTCTGAGTATAGACTTGCCCCATGGTGATAAATTTACCACCATCCATAGACCAAGTTTTCAATACTGGTAGATCATATAAGCTATCTAAAAGTACCTCTTGACACTCACCCTCGCCTTTTAATCTCTTAGGAAACAGGTGACGCAAATCAAACAAAAACTTAAATGTATCGATCTTATCAGAAAAAGATTTGGGTGGTTTTAACTTAAGAGCGCGCTCAATCTTAGCTGCTATCTTATCGGGCTCAATACCAAATATCTTACGGGTCACCTCATGACTTGCAAATATATTCATCACTACAGGCATGGTATATTTTTTGTTAAGCTCTCTATCTATAGGGTTTGTAAAGAGCAGTATCTTTGGATTGCTCTTTTTTGTCTGTGCGTATGCTATGTGTGGTATCTCAAGATTTACATCTAGTGGCTCATCTATGATCACCACATGCTCTCTTAGCTCTTCTAATATTTTCATAACTGTATATTAGCACACTAAGACTAAAAGAGCTAAAAAAATCTCCCTGAGCTTATGATTTTATGCCAATTGGTATGATAAATAGCAAGTCCTAATCTGATATAAGATCAGAGTAGTTGTAGTGGTATGGTCTTAGATGTAGCTTCTTGTCTATTACTATAACTCTCTCATCTGAAGGTGCAACTTTTTTAAATCGCTTCTTAATGCGCCTACGCCTCTCTTTGCTATACTGCTTAAGTCTCAAAAAATCTTTTAAAGAGACTAAATCGTCATGAGTTAACGGTTGTTCATATGCGATCTCCGCCTCTTCCACTACAACTTCTGTCACCTCTGTCTCATCTAGATCATGTTGTGGCAGTGTCTTGGATGAAAATCTACTCAAGATAACTTCAAGCTGTCTATCACGCTCTTTGTAAATCTGCTCTATCTTAATTCGCTCATCTATAAGCATCTGCTCTTTTTGATCTCTTAGGTTTTTAATCTCTAGCTCTAAGTTCTCTAGCTTTCTCTTAAGATCTCCATTCTCCTGCTCAAGATAGTTATAGAACTTATCTGGGTTTTGAGACACCTTCTCATCACTTAGTAGAACATACTTAACTCCGCTCTCTACCACGCTATTGAGAGTACCGCGTCTGATGCGGTTATGGATACCCTCTTTTGAGATATTGAAATATTTAGCTGCTTCGTCTATAGATAATTTTTTCATACTCTTAACGCATATTTTCAAAAACTATAGGAGCCTCTAGCTCCATTGAACGGATCTCTTTTATAACCTTCTGGAGATCATCTATCTGCTTACCTTTTACACGGATATGATCACCTTCTATCTGTGCTGTCACCTTTAGCTTCATGCTCTTAATCTGTGCTACTATCTTTTTTGCCTCTTTAGACTCTATGTAGTCTACAATCTTAAAGATCTGTTTACGATTTGAGCCGCTACTATCTTCTACTGATAGCTTATCTAACACTTTAGATGAGAGGGATCGCTTTAGAAGCTTAGCAACAACTATATCTTCTAGTGCCTCTAGCTTATTGTCGCTACTGCTCACTAGAGTTAATGTCTTAGCCTTCTCGTTATAGTCTATCTCTGCTGTAGCACCCTTAAAGTCATAACGGTTGTTAACCTCGCGCTCTGCTTGGACTATGGCATCTTTAAATGCCTGCATATCGATCTTTGCTGATATATCAACTGTATGCTCTTTTGCCATCTACTCTTCTCCTAATACTTCTTAAACTGCTCTAGATAGTCTAGATTTTCACTCACTGCTCTGTTTTTTTGATCTAAAAGCGATGAGATGATCTGCCTTAGAGTCTGCTCATCCATAAACTCTAACATAGAGGGCTCTATATGTGTACTATTTAGTCCATCGTAGCTATTTAGTAGCTGCTCTATATCTTTGATGAGTTGCTCTTTGTCACTCACTATAGACTCTTTGAGGTTTTACCCATATATCGCTGTCTAGGGCGTGCTATTCTCTTCTGCTCATCTTGCTGTAGCTCTATCCATTGAGAGAGCCACCCTACACTTCTGCCAAGCACAAAGATAATTGTAAACATCTCTTTTGGTATCTTTAGTGCACTCAATATAAGTCCTGAGTAGAAATCTATATTTGGATAGAGTTTTCGTTTTATAAAATACTCATCACTTAAAGCAACCTCTTCTATCTTTCTAGCAACCTCTAGTAGCTCTAGATCTACTCCTATCTCTAACTTTAACTCATCTAGTAGAGCTTTTAGTATCTTCGCTCTAGGATCAAAGTTTTTATATACTCTATGCCCAAAGCCCATAAGCTTAAAGTCATCATCTGGGTTTTTAGTGCGCTCTATGAACTTATCTACATTATCTACTGAGCCTATAAACTCTAACTGGGCTATAACAGACTCGTTTGCTCCACCATGAGCTCTTCCCCAAAGGGCATCTATGCCAGCGCTAATTGCTGCATATGGATGGGCACCTGTTGAGGCAACTGATCTTACTGTAGTGGTTGAAGCATTCTGCTCATGATCTGCATGTAGAGTAAATATGGTATCGAGTGCTCTTATCTCAACTTCACTTATAGATAGATCCTGCTCTGGATAAGCACGCATCATATAGAGAAAATTTTCACTATATGAGCGTTCAAGCGATGGATAGATAAATGGTATGCCCAAAGAGCGTCTATATGCAAATGCTGCTAAAGTAGGTAGTTTTGCCAATAATCTTCTAGCCATGACCCTGTACTCATCTTGCGAATTTAGCTTTATATGTTCTGGATGAAATGCAGACAGTGCAGAGACAGCGGAGCTAACCATAGCCATAGGGTGAGCACGATCAGGAAACGCATAAAATAGATTTTTAATCCCCTCATGAACAAATGATCTTTTTCTAAGCTCTTTGTCAAATGCGCACAGTTCATCTGTAGATGGAAGGTGTGACTCAAGAAGTAGATAGCAGACATCAAGATAGCTCTTCTTTAAAGCTAAATCTTCTATGGCGTAGCCTCTATATCTAAGCTCACCTTTTGCCCCGTCTATATATGTGATCTCTGAGCTACAACTAGCTGTGGCAGTAAATCCTGGATCATATGTGAACATGCCTGTCTGCTTATAGAGAGTGCGAATATCGATAAGATCAGGACCTGCTGTTGGGTGCAGTATCTCAAGCTCATAACTTTTGCCTGTACGGTTATCTGTTAGTGTTACGCTATCCATACCAATTCTCCTACTTTGCCTCTTCTATGATTGAGATCATAGTTTTTTGAACCTCATCTGCTACTTTTAGTAGAGCCGCCCTATCTGAGAGGGCTGATATCATCTTAGATGGCTCTAGCATCCCTATCATAACTTCTGAATTTTCCGTATAAACAGAAACTCTACACGGTAGTGCCATATTTAGCCTCATGTCTTCACTAAGCACTTTTGAGGCATGTGAAGGGTTACAGACCTCAAAAACTCTACACTCCTCATCAAAACTCTCACCTCTATTTTGTAGAGTCTGTTTTATATCATGTACATACAACACACCAAAGTTGTGATTTTTTACTGCTCTCTCAAGATCTTGACAGCTCTGCTCAAACCCTTTGCTACTCTTTACAATAAAATACATCAAGAACCTCCAAATACTAACTCTTCATACCTAATGCCGCCACCAATAACATATAACTGGGCAGTTTTTAGTGTATCTATAGTATTGTACCTACCAAAAGCAACAGCGCAAAGCCCATTTTCAAACATAACTGTTATACCATCACTACTATCTAAAAAAGCCTGCTTGTTAGCATCTACTAAACGCGCATCGCTAACAGCTGTTATCATAAACCTAAGATCAATCCAGTCATATCCTCTTAAAGTATCTTGCACACTTATGCGCATAGAGATAGTCTCTGGGTCTATAACTTCTGTTTGTTGCAACATCGCCTCTACACCACCATCTATCCTCTTAAGAAGTGTGGCATGTGATGAGGCTGTTAGCTCCCTCATCATGCTACTGACATCCAACACACTCCATAGAGCGATCTTCAACATCACCTGTAGTCTCTGGAGATTGTGATCTTAGGTAGTAGGTGGACTTTACTCCAAGCTTCCAAGCTAACATATATATCTCGTTGAGATACTTACCACTTGCTTTATCTAGCGTAATAAAGATATTTAAACTCTGACCTTGATCTATCCACTTTTGACGAATTGCAGCAGCTTTTACCAGTATGGTCTGATCAAGATCATAAGCAGGTGTGTAGAGATTCCAAGTCTGTGCGCTTAGTTTTGGTGCACACACTGGGATCTGACCAGAGAGATTTTGCTCAAACCATTTTCTCTTATAGACTGGCTCAATCGCTTGTGTAGTTCCTGTAAGAATTGAGATAGAGCTTGTTGGTGCTATCGCCATAAGGTAACCATTTCTCATCCCATCTTTTTTAATCTGCTCTCTTAGGCTATCCCAATCATAAGTTGGAGCAAAAAGTCCTCCACGATCTATAAGGTTTCTCACATCCGCTGGAGCATAATCCATAGGCAACACACCCTTGCTCCACTTAGAGCCTTTAAACTCTGCATACGAGCCTTTCTCAATCGCTAGTTGACTAGAGGCTTTGATAGCACTATAGCTTACAGACTCCATCACTTCATCTATCTTATCAAAGTGTTTCTGGCTCCCCCATGCTATGTCAGACTCTGCTAGCATCTGAGCCTCTCCCATCACACCAAGACCGATAGAGCGACTCTTCATATTAGTTCTCTTTACCTTCTCATGAGGATAGAAGTTAAGATCTATAACATTGTCTAGTGCGCGTATGGCTATAGGCACCACTCTCTCTATCTCCTCTTTTGTATTTATGCGTGATAGGTTTACTGATGCTAGGTTACATACTGCAGTTGAGCCACTAATTCTATCTTTTTCGACTATATATATCTGCTTGCCATCTATGGCATCTAGCGCTGTAACCTTAGAGGCTGGCTTCTCTATGCCACTATCTACTTTAACTATCTCGCTCTCTTCATAGCTAAGCGATGAACCATCTTCAAACTTTAGTTTAATCTTGTAGTGATCTGGCTGTGTATTTTGAAATATCTCTGTACATAAGTTTGAGCTTCTAATAATCCCAAAGTGATCATTTGGATTGGCCCTATTGGCGCTATCTTTAAAACACAAAAATGGGCTTCCGCTCTCAAAATAGCTAGTCAATATCTTCTTCCATAGATTTTTGGCTCTCATGCGCTCTTTTATGATGCTATCATCCGCCTCTAGCTCAAGATACTTTGCCTCAAACTCACTACCATACAACTCTGTTAGCTCATGTGCGTCAAGTGGGTCAAATGTTGTCCAGATTCCATCATCTTCTACTCTCTTCATAAACAGATCATTGATCCATAGGGCTGGAAAAAGATCATGCGCTCTTCTGCGCTCTTCACCAGAGTTTTTCTTAAGATCTAAAAAGTCATTTATATCCATATGCCACGGCTCAAGGTAGACTGCAATAGCCCCTTTTCTAGTGCCTAGCTGATCTACCGCTATGGCTATATCATTTGCGATTTTTAAAAATGGTATGGTTCCTCCAGCAGCATTTTTATGTCCATCTATAAATGAGCCCATAGAGCGTACCTGCGACCAGTCCCAACCTATGCCACCACCAAACTTTGAGAGTAGTGCCATCTCTTTATATGAGTCAAATATGCCTTCTATATTGTCAGGAGTTGAGCCTATGTAGCAAGAGCTAAGCTGATGCCGTGGTGTTCTTGCATTTGAGAGTGTTGGAGTTGCTAACATAACCTCAAACTTTGAGATCATGTTGTAAAACTTAATTGCCCATCCCTGAGCATCGTCCTCATTTTGAGCTAAAAACATAGCTATTGCCATAAACATATGTTGTGGTAACTCTATAGGGTTAGAGTCTCTATTTTTAATGAGATATCTATCATATAGTGTACGAATACCAAGATAGTTAAACTGTAGATCACGATCTGGCTCTATATGTTTCTCAAGCTCATCTAGATCATATCTCTCTCTAAGACCAAGCAGTATGCGCCCCTCTTTTTCACACTTTAAAAAGTACTCTTTAAGCGTACAGTAGCCTGTAAAACCATTAACTCTATGGTACAGATCAAACAAAAAAAGTCTTGAGGCTACAAATGTCCAGTCTGGTGCATCGATATCTATCTTATCGACTGCTGTTTTAATAAGTGTCTCTTGTATCTCTAAGCTTGTTATACCCTCTCTAAAATGTAGTTGTGCATCAACCTCTAGCTCACTTTGACTAACATTGGTTAGCCCTTTAACTGCCGCAGAGGTGTATTTTTGGATCTTTGTTATATCTAACGGCTCTAATCTACCGTTTCTTTTTGTTACCATTATCATCTTTTATGCCTTTGTCGTAAATACTCTATCGAAGATCTTATCTACATTTTTGGTATAGTAATCATAGTTAAAGCACTCTCTAATCTGCTCTTGGCTTAAATGTTTTGCAAGCTCTTTGTCTGCTAAAAGATACTGCAAGTAAAGGCTTTCACCTTTATCATTTAGGGCACTTTTCCCGCTCTGTAGCGCCTCCCAAACTTTCATAGCATTTGTCTGCACTATTGCGTACGACTCCTCTCTACTAACTCCTTGCTTTGGTAGCTCCAGAAGTACCCTTTGAGAAAATACTAACCCACCTGTTAGGTTCAGGTTGCGCATCATATTTTTTGGATATATAGTCATGTTGGCTATAACACTGTTAGTTCTATGAAGCATAAAGTCCGTAGTAACAAAAGCATCTGGTAGCCAAAATCGCTCTGTAGAGCTGTGTGAGATATCTCTTTCATGCCACAAAGCAACATTCTCCATTGCAGGATTTGCATAGGATCTAATCACTCTAGCTAACCCTGTTATATTCTCTGTTAGTATAGGATTTCGCTTATGAGGCATGGCCGATGAGCCTTTCTGTCCTGCTGCAAAATACTCCTCTACCTCATAAACTTCTGTTCGCTGCCAGTGTCTCACCTGTACCGCGAACTTCTCAATAGTACTAGCTAAGAGAGCCAAAGATGTAGCTAGCCGTGCATATCTATCTCGCTGGATTATCTGATTGGAAGCTGGGGCTGGTGTTAGTCCTAGCTCTTCACAAGCGTACTCCTCTAGTTCTAGTGGAGCGTGAGCAAAGTTACCCATTGCACCTGAGACCTGACCCACTGATATAACGCTCATAGTCTGCTCCAAGTTGAGTAGATGGCGCGCCATCTCATCGTACCAGACAGCTAGCACAAGTCCAAATGTTATAGGCTCTCCATGGATACCGTGGCTTCTTCCAACCATAAGAGTCATCTTCTGCTCATAAGCTCTTTTTTTGATAGACTCCATTACCATTTTAACATCTTTAATGATAAGCTCTAAAGAGTCCCTCATCTGAAGAGCTACTGCTGTATCAATAGTATCTGAAGATGTCATGCCGTAATGAAACCACCTACTCTCATCTCCTAAGCTCTCTGCAACCGATGTTGTAAATGCGATCAGATCATGTCTAGTGACCTTCTCAATCTCATCGATACGCTCAACACTAAAAGATGCGCTATCTACAATTTTTTGAGCATCCTCTTCTGGTATAAGTCCTAATCTGCTCCAAGCTTTTACAACAGCTTTTTCCACATCTAACCAAGCTTGATACTTTGCCTGCATTGTCCATTTTGACGACATCTCTTCTCTGGCATATCTCTCTACCATCTCAATCCTTATTTTGATGCAATTTATTGTATAATTTTAGACTTAATAATACCCAATGAGTGTTAAAAAAGGGATTAATTTGCCATTTGTTTTAAAAGAATTTTATGCTCCAACTAAGATGAAACTTTTTCTCTTTCTCATAAGAGAGATGGGGCTAACTCAATCTGATGCTCAGAGATTTATAGCAAGAGGCAGAGTCTTCAAAGATGATATAGCTATCACCAACCACTCTGCTGATATTGAGGGTCATTTTAAGTGTATACAGTTTGAGCCAATTAGTAGAGGATTAGAGCCGATATTTCAAACTGACACTTTTGCTCTTTTTGATAAGCCAAGTGGAGTTCTTGTTCATCCGCAAAATAGAGCTACCCCATACAGTATGATAGATGAGATAAGATATCGCTTTGGAGCTAGCTCAAATATAGTACACCGCATAGATCAAGAGACAAGTGGGCTGCTTCTAGCATCTACAGATAAAGCTTCAGAGAGAAAACTAAAAACTCTTTTTGAAAACAGAGAGGTACAAAAAGAGTATCTAGCGTTAGTGCATGGTAGAGTCAAGCATGATATAGAGATAGATGAGCCGCTACTTAGAGAAGAGGATCATAGCGCGATAGTTAGAATGGTTGTAAAAGTAGATAGTTGCGGCAAAGAGTCAAAGACTCACATAGAGCCGATAGCCTACTATCCAGATCGCGATATGACTCTAGTCTGCGCCAAACCACATACAGGCAGACAGCATCAGATAAGGGTGCATCTGTTTCACGTGAAACATCCAATAGTTGGTGATCCTATCTATGGGCAGAGGGAGAGTGATATTTTAAGATTTTTAGATAGGGAGCTAGATGATCAAGAGCGTATTAGACTTAGTGGGGCTTCAAGGTTAATGTTACATGCTAATGTACTTATGTTTAACATAAATTCTACTTATTATAAACTTAAAAGCAGATCTAAGTTTATGGAGAGAGTGGTAAAAATTGCTAGCAACTAAGCTCTAATCTTTTTACCGCCCCAAAAACTATTTAGCTCACCTCTTACACGCTCAAGTATCTCTTCTCTGGACTCTTTGTTATCAAAAGCTAACATCTTTGCCAACTCTGAAGCTGAGCGTCTCTCTGTATATGTCCTCTCAATGTAACTTACAGCATTTGGGTTGAAGCGTCTTGCTGCCTCTACTGCCATCTGTTTGTTAAATGCTATCGTATCTGGATAGGCGTTATTTATAAGGACTAGGTATCCGATTGCTCTCATTTTATCGCTTTTTTCTGAAATATTAGTGACATATTAGCAAAATTATAGATAAAAAGCTAGTCTCTTTAAGATATATTTAGGTATGCAGGAATTTCTTCAAGCTAGTTTACAGGTTGTTGGCTATAATAGAGCAACTAAAAATAGAGAGAATAGAGCAAGTGCATATCGCCAAACTAATAGTACTGATACCGCTAATATATGCAACATCTGCATTAGGATTAGATAGAGTTGAGTGTAGAGTTATAGAGACTAAAATTGAAAAACTTGTCTGTACCTACGAGACAACAAGAGTGGATTTTGATAGGAGTGTTACTTTTCTTTGGCACTCACTTGAACATCCACAAGATGATCGTGAGCGTACCATAACTCTAAAAGCAAGTCATGGCTCTGTGTATGACTATAGATTTCTTCGTGGACGCGCACAAGGAAGCTGGGAGGTTAGCGTTAGAGTGGACGGCTCTTATGAGCCATCTGCCCTACATGAGTTTACGCTACAAGATACAAATCTTCAAAATACAGAACTCTAGCTCTGAGTTGGATCTGCTATGACTCCTGCTATTGCTGAAGCTGCTGCTACCGCTGAGTTTGCCAGATAGACTTTAGAGCTTCTTGAGCCCATGCGCCCTACAAAGTTACGATTTGTAGTAGACACCGCAACCTCATTATCACCCAAAATACCCATATAGCCTCCAAGGCATGCTCCACAAGTTGGGTTTGAGACAACTCCTCCGGCATCTACTATGATATCTATATAGCCTAACTTTGTAGCCTCTCTTAGTATGCGCTGTGTACCTGGAGTGACGATAAGCCTTACATCTTCGTGTACTCTCTTGCCCTCTAGTATCTGCGCTGCTACTTTAAGGTCTGATAGCCTGCCGTTGGTACAACTTCCTATAAAAGCTTGGTCTATCTTGATGCTATCATTAACTGCCTCTGTCAATGTGTGGGTATTGGATGGCAAAAATGGGTAAGCTATAACACTCTCTAGCTCTGCTACATTTATGTGCAGTACCTGTACATAGTTTGCATCACTATCAGAGTAGAGTATGCGCGGCTCTCTAGCTAGTGGCTTATCACTTAAAAATTGCTCTGTGATCTTATCGTAAGCAACAATCCCACTCTTTGCACCTGCTTCTATCGCCATGTTGCACATGCTAAATCTATCGTCCATGCTAAGATGCTCTATCGTATCACCCGTAAACTCTAGTGTCTTATAAAGAGCGCCATCAACACCTATGCGTCCTATGATCTCTAGGATGATATCTTTTCCACTAACATACTCTTGTGGTTTACCTGTAAGCACCACCTTGATAGACTCAGGAACCTTAAACCAGTTACCACCAGTTACCATAGCATATGCTAGATCTGTAGATCCCATACCTGTAGAAAATGCTCCAAGTGCACCATGTGTGCAGGTGTGTGAATCTGCACCTATGATAACATCACCTGGGACTACTAGCCCTTTTTCAGGTAGTAGCGCATGCTCTATACCCATATCTTTCTCATCAAAAAAGTTTTTTAGTTTATATTTTTTAGCAAAGTCACGGCTGATTCTTGCTTGATTTGCTGATGCTATATCTTTTGCTGGTATAAAGTGATCTAACACTATAGAGAATCCATCAGGATTGGCTAACTTTGTAGCTCCACTCTTCTCAAATGCATGTATGGATATAGGTGTTGTGATGTCATTACCTATAACCATATCTATGGGAATTTGAACTATCTCTAAGGCGTATACATCTCTTGATGCATGTTGTGAAAATATCTTCTCGGTAATAGTCTGTGCCATTAAGAGCAACCTTTTTTAAAAGCAATTATACCACTTTTATGTTTAAGTAATCTCTTAATACAAACTAGATAAAATAGCGCACTTTTTTAAGAAGGATCTAACTATGAAAAAAACTTTTCTACTCTCACTTTTTGCAGCTTCTACGCTTGCAGCAGCTAGTAGTGGTGATGTAAAAATAGATGGCACAGACAAGCTTGTAACTCACACAGAGCTTAGCTATGTTCAGACTGAAGGCAATACTGATACAGCTGCATTTGCACTAGATTTTGCGGGCAAAAAAGCTTGGGGTGTTACTAGTCTAGGGCTAGATGTAGATGCGATCTATGGTACTCAAGATAACATAGAGAATAAAAATAGAGTTATAGGTGAGTTAAACCTTGACTATAAGCTTACAGACCGTTTTGCGCTCAACTATGTAGCTGGTTATAAAACTGATAAATTCTCAGGTTTTGACTATCAATTCTACACAGGTCCTGGTTTTAAGTATATAGCAGTTGATACAAAAGCTCACCACTTAGACTTTAAAGGCAATCTGCTATATAGCATAGATCAAGGTTCAGATAAGTACTATGATATCAACAGCAGTGATGAGATCAAGTACCCATACCCTGATGGCAAGAGCAATACTACCAAAACAGATGGTACATATAGCGATGGATATGGTTATATGGTTGCTCTTAACTACTACTGGCAGATCACTCAAAACTTTAAATTCTTACAAGAGGCATCATATAGAAGTGGTTTTGATAATCCAAAAAACTACTTTGTTGTCTCTAAAACAGGCATAGAGAGTAAACTTAGCGACATGTTATCGATGGGAGTTAGCTATAAAATCAACTATACTAACTTACCACCAGCAGGTAATGAGCTGACTGATAAAACTCTTCTAATCTCTCTTATCATAGACTACTGAAGACCTTAAAGCCACATATGCCATAAGTGCTACTAAAGCAGCAACTATAAAAAGTTGCTCTGGGTAGTGTTCATATATGAGACCGGCACCAACCGCACCAACCGCACTACCAAGCCCATAACTGATACCCAAAAAGAACTGTTGAGCCAATTTTTTATCTATATAGATGGTATATAGATAGCTAATAGATGCTGCATGAAATAGTGCAAAACTGATAGCATGTAGTGTTTGTGATATAAACAACATAGCCAAATTATCAGGATAGAGCCATAAGATACTCCAACGCAGAGCTGTTATAACTGTAGCAAATTGCAATAGCAGTAGTAGATTTTTTCTAAGCAGAGGAGCTTGAAAATAGAAAAGTAGTATCTCCGCAACAATAGCTGCACTCCACAGGTAAACAGTCCACTCCAAAGAGACTCCATGGCTAGTCTCATAGATAGTAAAGAAGTTATAAAATGCTCCAAAACTTACCTGCATAAGAAAAAATCCAACCCATAGCCATGGATTACTTAGAAGTGAAAAAGAGATGGTAGCGCTAGGTGCATGTTGCTGTTTTAAGGAGTCACTACGGACTATAACATAACCCACAACTGCTGTGGCAAAAGTTGTTACAATGAGTGAGCCTAAGATAAAAGGTATCTCAGTAGATATCTTGGCTAGCATCAAAGCCACCACTATAAACCCTACAGAACCCCACAATCTAGCTCTACCGTAGTGCTCTTTTCCTATGTGTTCTAGCGCTATAACCTCAATATATGGCAATATAAGTGCCATACCAATACCTAAAAACACATTGATACAGAGCAAAATCCAAAACTGTTCAAGATAGAGTGCAAATAGAAGTGTGCTTATAGACATAACAATTAGTGCCATATTGAAAACTGTACGGCTTAAAGTAAAAAACTTTGCAAAAATAAATGGGATTACAAATCTTACAAGTGGTGCTACGGCGTAGATAATGCCAACATCAACTGCACTATAGCCTATGTCGATAAACATTTTTGGCATAAATATGACATATATACCAACAATAGCAAAATAGCAAAAATAGAATGTACTTACAAGCAGTGTCACTCTCTAAAAAACTCTAATAACCATCGTCCGACTAAGCAGATCATGCAAAGCTCTACCATCTTTACGAAAAAGCCCCACAAAGAATCCAACCACAGAGAGCACAGATACAAAATATCCTATAAATCTAACTATAAGCTGTAACCATGAGGCTCTCTCTAGTGTTGTAGCATCTACCACTTTGATATCTACAAATTTTTTACCAGGAGTCTGTCCACTAAAGCGCCAAAATAGTACAAAAGCAGCACAATACAGACCAAACTGAAATAGCGAAGATAGAGCACTTGGAGCATTGAGTGCGGCCTTTTTAGGATCTAAGATCACATCACTCATGCCAGCACTATGTGTTACCTGATCATATCCAAACACCATCATGCCAAGCAGTGTAATAGGCATGCCAATCATAAACAGATCGGTGGTAAACCCCATAACTCTAGATGCAAAAGTAGCAACTATAGGACTTTTTTTGCTTTTTTGAACTGGTCTATTTTTTTTTGATTTTACTTCTCTCCATCTCATGATGGTATTATAGCTTTAAAGCTCTCTGTATGCAAGACTCAATAGATCTATTTTGCGCAATAACACAACTCTGCTTATGATGCAGCAGTGCTAAAACTGTAGTGCTACCTATGGCAACTATCTTCTGTCTACCTGTAAAGCCATAAAGTCTACTAAAACACTCCACAGTAGATGGCGCTGTAAAGATCAAAATGGCTCTCTCATCTACATCTACAGGCTTAGTGTCTACACACACCGTACGGTAGACAATGCTCTCATCTATCTTCACTCCATCATCTCTAAGCCTAGAGCTAAAGTTTGAAGCTATTTTCTGTGCTCTTACAAATAGCAACCTCTTACTGCCATGGCTACTCTTAATGATATTATAGAGCTCATCACCGTACCCACTAGCAGACTCCAATAGCGTACCACCACGCATTAAAAGCTCTTTTGAAGTTGAGTCTCCTACACATATGGATGGGATATTTTTATACTCTTGTGTTGCTTGATCAATGATTTTAATGGCTGTTTTTGAGGTAAATATAAGAGCGTCATACCCGGATAAATCCGGTATTGGTAAAAGAGGTTCTACTCTTTGTAACGGGGCGTGTACTACCTCTTTATTGCTACTTGGAGTAAGCGAAAATAGATAGATTTTCTCTTTAGTCTTTCTCATACTTAATAGCCCAGATGATTCCACCTATGCCGCCTATCACCACCAATGCTATAAAAATTACCTGTATAATATCTAGTGCACTCATGCGCCCTCCTTGCTCTTTAGCTGACCGCAAGCTGCACTTATATCTATCCCTTTAGAGTCACGAATAGTACATAACAAAGAGCGATCAATGAGATACTGCTGAAACTCTACCATACTTTTAGTCAATGGGCGCTCATAGATACTTCCTGGATATGGGTTAAAGTAGATAAGATTTACCTTTGCTCTAATGCCGCTAAGTAACTTAACTAGTTTTTTAGCAGATGCTAGATCATCATTTTTATCTCTTATGACAAGATACTCAAACATCACTCTTTTGCGTGTATCGATAGGAAAACGACGAACGGCATCTATGATAGAAGCTATATTGTATGCCTTGTTCATCGGTATAAGCTCAGAACGCAACTCATCATCAACAGCATGTAAAGATATAGCTATATGCACACCTAGATCCATCTTAGCTAAAGCATCTATCTTGGTACTTAGACCACTAGTAGATACAGTTTGGCGTTTGCCAGATATAGCCAAGCCGTTCTCATCTTGTAGTATCTCTATGGCTTGTGATAACGCATCAAGATTATCAAGTGGCTCACCCATACCCATATATACTACATTGACACGACGATTTTGCGGATGGTTGTTATCTTTTTTTAACTCTAGTACTTGTGCCACAATCTCACCTGCATCAAGATCTCTACTAAAGCCTCCTTTTGCAGTTAGACAGAATGAACACCCTACTTTGCACCCTACTTGTGTTGAGACGCAGATAGTGTATCTAGCTTCACTCTCAAGTACTCCATCTTCACCATAGACCTCTTGGCGCATCTTAAGCCATACAGCCTCAATAGTTTTACCATCTTGCAGTCTAAGTAGATACTTTATGGTGCCATCTGATGAGCACTCTTTGTTGATGATAGATAGAGGAGCTATAACAAACTCCTCCGCTAAACTCTCTCTCATGTTTTTTGGCAGATTTAACATCTCATCAAAGCTATCTACAAAGCCACTATATACCCAACTAAAAACCTGAGAAGCCCTAAAAGATGGTTTAAGTATCTGCTCTAGCTCCTCTCTTCTAAGACCCAATATGCTCTTTTTCATAACAGTCTATCCTCTAGGAGCTTTTTTGCTCTAGCACTATTGCCAACAAACTCTGCATGTGCATCTACATGGCAGTAGTTTGTGACACAAAATAGTCCACCTGCTGGTATATCAAACTCCTGTGCAACTCTTAAAAAAGCAAAGAACTCCATGTTCTCAAGCCCGATACCAAGAGGCAAAAACTTAGAAGCTAGCTCCTTGTCTGTTGTTATATAGTTTGAGGAGTTGACTATAACCTCCTGCTCTGTGGTAGTTTTTATGATGTTATCAAGTGGAGTGTATGAGCTGTTAAGTAAAAATGAGAGCTCTATGTTAGCAGCAGACTTTGACTCTACAAGGTCAAAAATCTCATGATCGCCATAGCTACCTGCACTACCAACAAACAGCAGATACGCAGGTGGATCAAACAGACAGAGTCGCGTTAGATTGATACTCATCTCAATCAGCCCTACCCCCATCGGCACAGCACCCACAAAACTCTCCCCGTTTCCAGCACAGATTAGCACTATAGTCTCACTGGTATGTTCTTAGATTTTAGATAGTGCTTTAGATCTACTATGTCTATCTCTTTGTAGTGAAATATACTAGCAGCAAGAGCAGCATCAGCCTTGCCTTTAGTAAATGCATCTTCTATATGCTCCATACTACCAGCTCCTCCGCTAGCGATTACAGGGATATTGACCATAGAACTTATGCGTGAAGTTATCTCAAGATCAAAACCTTTTTTGGTACCATCTGCATCCATAGAAGTTAGCAGTATCTCCCCTGCTCCACGCTTAGCCACTTCAGCTGCCCACTCTATAGCATCTAAGCCTGTATCTACCCTACCACCGTTAAGGTAGACACTCCAGCCATTACCAGAACGCTTAACATCGATAGCAACTACTATGCACTGTGAGCCAAATCGCTTTGCCCCCTCGTCTATAAACTCAGGTCTTTTAATGGCAGAGGAGTTGATGCTAACTTTATCGCACCCTACACTAAGTAGAGCATAGATATCATCAAGCTTACGGATACCGCCACCAACAGTCAGCGGTATAAACACTTCGCGCGCAACCTCTTCTACTATATGCACAATAGTATCTCTCTTCTCATGTGAGGCTGTAATATCTAAAAAGGTGATCTCATCAGCCCCCTCATCATTGTACCGCTTCGCCACCTCAACAGGATCCCCAGCATCACGCAGCCCCACAAAATTCACACCCTTAACAACCCGTCCATCTTTAACATCCAAACACGGGATAATCCGTTTTGCAAAATAGTCTATGCTCTCTCCTTTTATCTTTGTAATTGTAGCATCTAATCCATCTATTTGCTAAAATTTATAGTCTCAAAGTTAATTTTTTAGAGATAGTAATAGTTTTTTAACACCAAATCATAATGTACAAATGTTCTATTAAGTAGTTTAGTGTATAATCCGCTATGAGTAGTTTAAAAGTTGCAGCCAAAAAGAGATTTGGACAGAATTTTTTGGTGGATAAGACTATTTTGTACAAGATCATCGAAGCGATG
>JAMONY010000006.1 GCA_027066325.1 Helicobacteraceae bacterium
TCTTTTTTAAGTCCATGACGAGTAGTTGCCAGTTTTATAATGCGCTCTGCAACCTCAAGTTTATGCTCAACACTCTTTGCCATACCAACTTCATCGATGGTAAGACACACTAAAGCTGTTCCAAATTTCTTAGCCAGAGCACAAACCTCGTCAAACTTCTCTTCACCATCTTCAAGGTTCACAGAGTTTAAAATAGGGCGACCACCTATGTTTTTAAGTGCAGTCTCAAGACCTTTTACCTGTGTAGAGTCTGGCATAAGAGGGATGGAGATTTTTTGGTTGTACATCCCCATAACCGCGTTCATATCTTTAGTCTCATCCCGACCGGCAAAGCCGACATTGACATCAATTACATGAGCACCTGCACGAACCTGCTGTTGTGCAACTGAGAGAGTTCCCTCATAATCTTCTGCCAAAAGAAGTTCACGAAATGCTTTTGAACCCGTAGCATTACTACGCTCACCCATAAGCAGAGGAGCCGGTTCTTGCATAAGTGGTACTGTTGAGAAAAGTGAAGCAAGAGAGTTCTCTACACTTCCTGAAGGAGGTTTTGGAGTTGTGTTTTGTACTGCATTGACAAGTGCACGAATATGTTGGGGTGTTGTTCCACAACATCCACCAAGAAAACTCACACCATCATAGTTTAAAAACTCAAGTTGTTTTTGAGTGAACTCATCAGGTCCCATCGGGTAGTAAGTGTAACCACCACGGTTTTGTGGAAGTCCTGCATTGGCATGAACACTTATGGGTTTGTGCCATAATTGACTGAGCGTTTTGACATGTTTGAGAACCTGCTCGGGTCCTGTTCCACAGTTAAAGCCAAGACTTAAAATATCAAATGGCTCAAGTATGGTGGTGATGGTTGCAGCATCAGTTCCTATAAGCATTGTTCCGCTTAGCTCAATGGTAACAGAGACCATGATGGGAATATCTACATTTTTATTTTTTGAGGCTCTTTGGCAGGCATGAAGGGCTGCTTTGATCTGGAGTGGATCTTGACAGGTCTCAAGTAAGAAAACATCCACACCACCATCTATAAGTGCCTCACAAAACTCTGTATAACCCTCAAACATCTCATCATAATTGATGTGCCCGAGTGAAGGGAGTTTTGTTCCCGGACCAACTGAGCCTAAAACAAAACGGGGATGTTCAGGAGTTGAGAATTTCTCACACTCTTTTTTTACCAACTCCGCACCCGCTTTGGTAAGCTCATAAGCACGATGGCCTATCTGGTACTCATCGAGAACCCAGGAAAATGAACCAAAAGTGTTTGTTGTTATAAAATCTGCACCAGCAGTCAAATAGGCATGAAAAATCTCACTAAGTACTTCAGGAGCAGTCACATTAAGAAGTTCATTACACCCCTCATTACCTTCCCAAGCCTCTTTAGATATCTCATCATCTCTTTGTTGTAGTTGTGTGCCCATAGCCCCGTCTATAATCAAAGGGCGTTTTTTGATGGTGTTTAAGATGTGCTGCTTGACCAATATATTGCTTTCTAAATTAAGATAATTTTAGTTCATATTTTACCTCTAAAAGCCTTTAAAGATCCCAAGTAATCTAAATTGATATCTAATTTTCTAAATGCCAAATACTAGGTCAAGTTCTAAAATAAGTAGAGTAAAATATAAAAAATATATCTTGCACATTTTAAATATGCACTAAAATTTTTAAGTAAAACTACATAAAACATAGATAGATATCAGCGGGTTTTAGAGTTTTTTTGCTCTTAGCTCTCCTAAAAGATCTTTATAGGCTTAAAAAAGATAGAGTTAAGGCTTAGTTTGAATCTCTTTGTAATATTATTTGCGCTAAAATGCTAAAAAAGTTTAAGGGTATAAAATGAAGATTTCGCTCTCACATGTGCCACATATCTCCAATAAGATTGCAGTAGATCTTCTAGCTAGCAAGCTAGTTGTTATGACACATGGCTTAGATCCTGTGGTAGCAGAAGCAACTAAAGTGTTAGAGTATAGCTTAAAACAAGAGCGAGAGTTAGAGGAGAAAGTCAAAGATATCATCTATGATAATGAAGATGAGATTGACTTTTATCAAGCAGATGATAGGCAGCTATTTTTTATGATCAAGAAAAAGTTAGCTCCTGAGTTTGGTGTGATTTTATCATACGAGGAGAGATACTCTGACATAGCACATAAGATATTGGATGCAATTTATGAGGAGGATCTGATGGCGTATGATATAGATGAGAACCGACTTAAAAATATCATATATAACGCTATAACATCTTTTATAGCTAGCAATGAAGAGATACAAGATATCGTGTATGAGAAGATGCGCTCTTTTAGAGATAAGTTTACGCCTGGTACTGATGAGTACGAGATCCGTTTTGAAAAACTATATCGTGAAGAGTTAACACGCAGAGGTCTATCGTCATGACACCTGTATGGATATATCTAGAGAATGGGCTATTTTTAGAGGCTAAAAGCTTTGGTGCTAAGAGAACGGCTGTGGGTGAGATAGTCTTTAATACATCTTTGTGTGGCTATCAAGAGATAGTTAGTGACCCATCCTATGCTGGACAGTTTATCACCTTCACAATGCCAGAGATAGGCATAGTAGGAGCCAATGCTCAAGACATGGAGAGCAGAGGAGCTTTTGCTAAAGGTGTGATTGTACGCCAATACCATAAGCGATACTCAAACTTTAGAGCAGAAGAGTCACTAGATGAGCTACTTAAAAAGTTTGACATTATGGGTATTTGTGATATCGACACTAGAGCGTTGACTAAGATCTTGCGAGACGAGGGTTCTATGATGATGATCGCCTCAACTATAGTGAGTGATAAAGAGGAGCTAAAAGCACAACTACAGAGTGCGGAGCGCATAGAACAGATCAACTACATAGAGCAGGTGAGCACTAAAGAGCCATATCTTCACACTAGCGGAACATACGATCCAGTAACTTTTACCTACAATAAGCCAGCACCATCTCAAGCCAAGATAGTAGTTATAGATTTTGGCATCAAGCGCAATATCTTAAACGAACTAGTTCAGAGTGGCTTAAGTGTGAAAGTTGTGCCAAATAGTTTTGATGAAGAGCAGCTTATTGGGCAGTATAGAGATGGTGAGATAGATGGAGTTTTTTTATCTAACGGACCTGGTGATCCACTGATACTTAAAGATGAGCAGGTGAAAATTAGAGCTCTCATAGAGGCTAAAGTACCCATGTTCGGTATATGTTTAGGACATCAACTTTTGAGTATTGCACATGGCTATGAGACCTATAAGCTACCTTTTGGGCACCATGGAGGCAATCATCCAGTTAAAAATGAGAGTAGCGGTAGCGTAGAGATAACAGCACAAAACCATAACTATAATGTACCTAGTAGCATTAAAGAGATAGCCTCTATAACACACACCAATCTATTTGATGATACTATTGAGGGTTTAAGCTACAACAACTCACCAATTTTTTCAGTCCAACACCACCCAGAATCTAGCCCTGGACCAAAAGAGAGCGCTTACATATTTAACAAATTTGTAGAACTTATTAAACGGTAGTATTGAGTTGAGCAGTGTTGAGATAGTAGCCATTATATCTTTTGCTCTTTTAGGCTCTGTTGGACACTGTATTGGTATGTGTGGCGGATTTATAGTATCTTATACGGCTGCTAAGATCAAAAAAGAGACAACTAAGCTACATCAAGCAATATACCACTCTCTTTACAACCTAGGTAGAGTTAGTAGTTATGTTTTACTTGGAGCACTTTTTGGCTACTTCGGCTCACTTTGGGATATCAATCCACTTGTTAGATCTATCATGTTTGCTATTGCTGGTATTTTGATGATACTTATGGGTATCTCATTTGCTGGAAAATTAAAATTTTTGACATCTATAGAGATACCTTTAGCAAAGTTTGAGTGGTTTAAGAAGATATTTGTATCACAACTAGCATCAACAAGAGCATCAAGTTTTTATACTCTTGGTCTGCTAAATGGTCTATTTCCTTGCGGTCTAGTCTACACTATGTTAGTCACCGCTGCTACCACACAATCTGCACTGCTTGGAGCTACTGTTATGTTTATATTTGGTATATTTACTACCCCAGTGCTCTTCTCATTTGCCTTTATAGCGGGCGTATTATCTCAGAGTAGATGGCGAAATTTGATGATCCAGTTAGCAGCTATTGTAGTTATTATCTTTGGTGCTTGGACATTATATAAGGCATACTTACAGTATGATTATTGGACAAACGCAACTCAAGAGCAGAAGAAGAGTGATTCTGAACAGATGGGCAAGTGTGGAGCTGGCAAGTGTGGAGCTGGAAGATGCGGAATGGGCAAGTGTGGAAGTTGAATGATACCATTTTACACACTTTAATAAAAAAAACCTTAAATAATTCACCAAATCTACATTTTATGCTAAAACTTCAAATCTTTAAGATTTATCAAATGCTTCTATGGTTAATATATCGGTGTCAAACAGTCTCTAAAAACTGGTACCTGCGAAATTCTGCTTAAACTTTAGAATTTCATAGGCACCACTAATGGAGACATTGTACGCTTTGAAAATTTTAGGAGGCTTGTAATGGAAAACCGTCCATTGGAGTATGATTATACAGTTGCCAAATTATGGATGATTTCGGCAATTGTATTGGGCATTGTAGGGATGTTGATCGGGGTAATTTTAGCTTGGCAGCTTGCGTTTCCTGGTGTAAACCTATTGTTAGGAGAGGGGCTGGCTGAATATACAAGTTTTGGACGCTTGCGACCACTTCATACAGATGCTGTGATCTATGGATTTACAGTTAGTGGTATTATGGCTACTTGGTACTATGTTGGACAGAGAGTCCTAAAAGTATCAATGGCTGAGTCTAAGTTTCTTATGGTTACTGCTAAGATTCAGTTTTGGCTCTATGCTATTGGTGTTGTACTTATTGTTGTATCTCTTCTTTTTGGTCTTAGCCAAGGTAAAGAGTATGCAGAGTTTATCTGGCCAATTGATATCGCTATAGTTATCATTTGGGTACTTTGGGGTGTTCAGATCTTTGGTCTTATAGGGATCCGTCGCGAGAAGACAATATATATATCTATCTGGTACTATATAGCTTCATTTTTAGCTGTATCTGCGCTATATATATTTAATAACATGGCTATACCAACATATTTTGCTTCTGGTGGAATAGGTTCTATTTTTCACTCAGTATCGATGTATGCTGGAACAAATGATGCACTTGTTCAGTGGTGGTTTGGTCACAATGCGGTTGGATTTGTACTTACAGTTCCAATTATCGCTATGATCTACTACTTCTTACCAAAAGAGTCTGGTCAAGCTATCTACTCATATAAGCTATCACTACTTGCGTTTTGGGGTCTTGTGTTTACTTATGTTTGGGCTGGTGGACACCACCTAATCTTTGCAACCACACCAGACTGGATGCAGACTATGGGTTCAGTCTTTTCTGTAATATTGATACTTCCATCTTGGGGTTCAGCGATCAATATGCTACTTACTATGAAGGGTGAGTGGAATCAGGTTGCGACCAATCCACTTATCAAGTTTATGGTTTTAGCTTCAACATTCTATATGTTCTCAACTCTAGAGGGACCTATTCAGGCTATTAAGTCTGTTAATGCTCTTGCTCACTTTACAGAGTGGATTGTTGGACATGTTCATGATGGTGCTCTTGGTTGGGTTGTATTTATGATTATTGCTGCGATGTTGCATATGGCACCTCGTGTATATGGTCGTGAAATCTACTCAAAATCACTACTCAATACTCAGTTCTGGTTGCAGACACTAGGTGTTACACTATATTTTACATCTATGTGGATTGCAGGTATTACTCAAGGTATGATGTGGCGTGCTCACGATGAGTTTGGTAATCTAGCTTACTCATTTATCGACTCTGTTATAGCGTTGGAGCCATTCTATATTATCCGTGCTGTTGGTGGTACCATCTATCTGATTGGTATGTTTATCTGGGCGTACAATATGTACAAAACTGCTACTGCGGGTCGTCGTGTTGAGGCAAATGAGCTTCAAAACACTTCACCTATGGCATCATAAAGAGAGGGGGAAAATATGTTTCATTGGTTAGAAAAGCATCCGTTCTTTTTTGCTGTTGGTGTCTTTGTTGTATTTTCGTGGGCAGGTCTTATTATGATCTTGCCTACATTTACAAAGGCTTCTCAGCCATTAGTTGGCACTGTGCCTTACACAACTCTTGAGTTGGCAGGCCGCCATATTTATGTAGCAAATAACTGTAGTGGTTGTCACTCACAGCTTATTCGTCCATTTAAAAATGAGACAGATCGTTATGGCGATTATGCTAAGAGTGGCGAGTTTGCTTATGATCGCCCATTTCTTTGGGGCTCTAAGAGAACAGGTCCAGATCTTATGCGTGTAGGAAACTACCGTACTACAGATTGGCATGAGAATCACATGAAAGATCCTGCTGGAATTGTCCCAGGTTCAATCATGCCAGCATACCGCTGGATGTTTACAAAGTTAGCTGATCTTGATACTGCTTATGCTGAACAGCTTACAGTTCAAGCTGCTTTTGCAGTACCATACAATAAACCACTACCTGCTAAAGATGGTGGTACAAATATGGTCAAGCTTGCAGATACACTTGAAGGTGCAAAAGCTAGCGCACTAGCAGAAGCTAGAACAGTTGCTGCTGACATGAAAGATCAAGATGTAAAAGATCTAATAGCTCAAGGCGAAGTTCCTGAGATAGTTGCATTGATTGCATACCTAAATAGACTAAAATAGAGGTGAATTGTGGATATTGAGACATTTTCAGCGTATGCTTACTTCTTCTTAACCGCCTTTGTTGCGATTATGTTGTGGTGGTACATATACTACCTATATACTAGCAAAAAGAGAGGTGGACGAGACTTTGAAAAGTATGGTAAGATGGCTCTCAATGATGAGATCACAGATGCACCAGTAGAGAAAGTCTTAAAAAAAACTAAGACAAAAAAGCAGGAGGCTTAGATGAATAAGTTAGTATTAGTAGGTATTGTATTTGTAACACTTCTTCTTGGTGCTACATTTCTAATGCTTGGTGATGGCGTAGGTGCAAATGATACCATGTTACAGTTGGGGATCGCTGGTGCGGTCGCTATTGCAGTAATTTCTACATTTGTATCTATCAAATATATCCGTCAGATGCAGACAGATACTGCTAGTGGTGAATTAGCAGATGAGAATTGGGACGGAATTGGTGAGTACAAAAATGAGCCACCTTTTGGTTGGGCTATATCATTTTTAGCTCTTACAATCTGGGCTATATGGTATATGCTAGCAGGCTATCCAGTACAGTCATACTCACAGATTGGTGAGTATAATGAAGAGGTTGCAGAGCACGATAAAACATTTGCAGCAACGCATGCAAATATGGATGCGGCAACAAAAGTTGAGATGGGTGAGTCTGTATTTATAGTACAGTGTGCACCTTGTCATGGCTTGAGTGCAGATGGCATAGATGGTAAAGCGGCAAATCTAAATAAAAGACTTGATGCTGTAGCTGTTAAAAATGCTATCATTCATGGCTCAAACAACCACTTATTGGGCAGTGAGATGCCTATGCCAGATCGTAATGGTCTATTTAACGCAAATAGTGGAGCGCTTATCTCAGATGCTGAGATTAATGCTGTATCTGCTTATGTCTCTAATGGCATGAGTGGTAGTGGAGCAGATGTGTTTGCTGGTACTTGTGCAGGGTGTCACGGTAGTGATGGTAAAGGTATGGCTGGTGTTGCACCAAGTATTGCCAACTATAACCCTGAGCTAGTTAGTAACATCTTAGCTTATGGTAAAAAAGGCGCAATGGGTACCATGCCTTCATTTAACAATCTAAATAAAACACAGATTGAGGCGCTAGGTGCATATGTCACTAGCCTAAGCAGTAAGTAAAGGAGCATATAGTGGAAAACAGACATATTTTTGCGCTAGATGGTATAACTGGTATGCTAATAGCAGTAGTTTTACTGCTTAGTATTGTTGTTACATTTACAATCATGGGCATAGGAATTCAGCAGGCAAATGCTGAAAATTTCTATGAGCTTCAAGATGAAAAACAGATCAAGATGTTTGATGCAGGTAATGCAGCTCATCGTGTAAATGTAAACTAGGAGGCTTTGGATGAAACTTGATATGAACTTTATAATCACAGTAGCACTTATTATATCTGCTGCTATAACGCTATGGGCAGTTATTACTCCCAACCACCTCTATGTCGGTTAAGGACTCTTAATTGACTCTAAGGCGAGGGCTATACGCCCTCATAATTATCACAACCTTTTTTATCAATACACTACAGGCAAAATATCTTTACAATAATGATGTAATAGAGAATGAGAAATTTACAACTCAGATTGAAACACTAGGCGAAGATCTGTACCAAAAAACAGGTGTAAGTCTATACCTAATAATGAAAAAAGAGCTTAAAACTGAGCAGAGCATAGCAGAGTATGAGCGCTCTTTAGCAGATAAGTTGAAGCAACCATTTGTACTTTTAACATTTGTAGAGATGCAAAAAAAAGTAGATATATTTGCACGCCCTAAGTCCATGTATCAAGAGTTTGACAGGGTTCAAGTGTTGAGCCCAAGTGCAACTTTTATTGGAGCTGTAGCAAATGCTTTGATGTTTGCTAGATCTGCTGATGAGTTTAGCGAACTGCTGCAAAATTATGGAGGCACAATTTTGCCTGTTCTTGCACAAAAAGCAAAAGGCAAAGATATAGAAGCTAAGTATTCGGTAGCTATGTATAACGGCTACCTAGATATTGCAGACCAGATAGCCAAACATCACAATAAAGAACTTAAGGTTGGCACAGGTGATGGGGCAAGGTACTTTTTTTATATTCTTAGAGTGATCTTTTATGGTATCATCATCTATGCACTATATATGCTAGCTAGAAATTTTATACGCAAAAGAAGAGCTAAACATGAAGATATTTGATGAATCTGGACGACAGTGGCCTATATTTCTTATAAGCGCATTTGTTTTTATTGCTGCACTATGTAGCTGGACTGTTTGGGTTGCTGTTACAAATCCGGTGCATCTAAGCAGTGGAGAGACAGCAGGATATAAGCGATTTCAACACAGTAACAATGATACTATCTATGCCAATATAGAGTTTAATAAACGCTATAAAATAGAGTATATAACAGAGCAGTTTAAGAGTGATAATGCCACTATAAAACTAAAAGTAGAAGATGTAGATGGCAAGGCTATAGATGATGCCACTATAGAGCTTAGGCTTACTCACCCATTTACACATGAGCATGATAAAGAGCTTAGTGTGCTTAGTGTAAAAGATGGAGTCTACACATTTGAGCAGACTACACTTCCTACACAGGGTCGCTGGAATATCATTGTCAATATTCAGATAGATAAATACTACAGGATATTAAAACTTAAAGTTGATACTAGAAATAACTCACTGTTTGAGTACTAGAAGTATCTCAGTTTTACTTTAGCTGCAAGCTTATAGCAAAGAGATATACTGGCAAGTTCTATTTTATATAAGTAGTTTTATTATAGTTAAAGCCATAGTGACTATACTTATAGCAACGAAACCGCCGTAAATCTTTTATTTAAATTTTTGTGGCTGTTTTTTACAAAATAGGGTTTAAAAATGCAGCAGATTGATATGAGTTCACCGGAGTTTTTAGCAGAGTTTGAGAAGACTAAAAAGTTTACAGATAAAGTTAATAAACAGTTTGGATGGGTCTATAACCCAAATGATGATGTAAATGAGGGTGTTATCATGGGTCTTGCACGCCATAAGATGCTATATGGAAAAAGATTTTGCCCATGTTTTATGGTTGTTGAAAATGAAGATGGTAAACATGAGAGTGTTGATAATAGAACTTGCCCATGCAAACCAGCCATAGAGACAGAAGTGAGCGAGGATGGCAAGTGTCATTGTGGCATATTCTGTACGCCTGAGTATGCACGAACACACGATCAGTAACATCTATGAGTCAAAAGCGCTCTATACTTAAAAGCCAGTTTGGTTTTGTTGAGTTTAGGGCATTTCAAGAAGATGCTATAGATGCCATACTCTCGGGTCGAGATCTGTTGATGGTGCTTCCCACTGGAGGTGGTAAGTCGCTCTCTTTTCAGCTACCAACTCTTATGATGAGTGGCACAACAGTAGTTATCTCACCGCTTTTGGCACTTATGCAAGATCAGGTAAAAGCCTTAAGAGCACGAGGTCTTAGTGCTACTATGATCTCCTCTATGCAGAGCTCTTTAGAAAATAAAGAGAGCATTTTAGATCTTTACAATGCGGATGTGAAGTTTTTATATCTATCACCAGAGCGATTAAACACCGACTCCATGCGCCATATCTTAAGTGAGATAGATATTAACTATTTTGTTATAGATGAGGCGCACTGTATTAGTGAGTGGGGGCATGAATTTAGGGCTGATTATCGTGAGCTTAAAAGATTAAGAGAGTATTTTCCACTTCACAATATTGCAGCATTTACAGCCACAGCAACCCCAAATGTTCAAGACGATATTATCAGCTCTTTAGATCTAAGAGAGCCATTGAGACTACAGGGCAAAGTTTATAGAGAAAATCTTAAAATTAGTGCCAAACAGCGAGTAGGAAACGGTTACTCTCAGCTTAAAGACTTTATAGATGATCATAGAGATCAAAGTGGCATAGTGTACGCACTATCGCGCAAAAGTGTTGAAGCGATATCGCAGTACTTAAACTCTATTGGTTGTAAAACATCTGCTTATCATGCTGGCATGAGTGGCAATGAGCGTGAAGAGACTTTTGATGCATTTGTTAAAGATGAGATCAATATTATAGTAGCAACCATAGCCTTTGGTATGGGTATCGACAAGAGCAATATCCGTTTTGTTGTGCACATGAGCCTGCCTAAAACCATAGAGAACTACTATCAAGAGATAGGAAGAGCTGGTCGTGATACAGATAATGCCGATCTACTTCTGTTGTACAATAACTCAGACATCATGCAACATAGACGCTTTATTGATGAGGCTAACAACCAAGAGCATAGAGAGTTGATGATATATAAACTTAATGCTATCTATCAATACGCTACAAGTCAGAGTTGTCGTCATAAACAGATTGCTAGCTACTTTGATGATGTATTAGATGTGTGTCAGACTAATTGTGACAACTGTTTAGATCCTAACCCAGAGTCAGTACAGATTACAAAAGAGTCACAAATGCTTTTAAGTGCTATCTATAAAACAGATCAAAGATTTGGTAAAACATATATAGTAGATCTTGTTCGTGGCTCAAAAGAGCAGAAAATCTTAAGTAATGCTCATGACTCTCTATCGGTCTATGGTGTAGGCGCTCAGCGCAGTAAAAAAGAGCTCTTTGTTGTGCTAGATAGACTTTTTGAGATTGAAGCAATAGATACTAATGAGTTTGGAGGCATTATCATCATGACTATTGGTGTGGAGATTTTAAAATCCAAAAGGGATGTTTTTGTGCGAAAAGATAGATTGGAGTTTAAAAAGAGTAGATCAAAAGTCTCTATTTCAGAAGAGTTTAGATACGATAAAGATCTTTTTGAGTCCCTAAGAGAGTTGCGCTCTAGTGTGGCAAAAGATAACAAAGTTCCTCCATACATAGTCTTTAGCGACAAAACCTTAAAAGAGCTCTGTGCTAAAATCCCAATAACTAAAGAGCAGATGTTGCAGATTAATGGCATAGCAGAGATAAAATTTCAAAAATACGCAGAACCATTTTTACAGTTATTAAAAAAAGTACAAAATAAGAGAGGGTAGATTTTTGAGTGAGACTATCGCTAGAAATAAAAAAGCTTACCATGACTATGATATTTTAGAGAAGTTTGAGGCTGGAGTTGTGTTGTCTGGTAGTGAGGTAAAAGGCATTCGCGCCAAGAGAGTAAATCTTAAAGATAGTTTTATCAAGATAGTGCGCAAAGAGGCTTTTTTATTTAATGCTCATATAGGCAAGCTTGAGACAACTCACAGGTACTATGGGCATGATGAGCGTGCTGATCGTAAGTTGTTATTGCACAGACGAGAGCTCAATAGGCTAATATCAGCAGTACAAAAAGATGGATTAACCATAGTTCCACTCTCTATGTATTTTAATAGACGAAATATTATCAAGCTCAGCATAGCGATAGCCAAAGGTAAAAAACAGCATGACAAAAGAGCAGATCTTAAAGCAAAAGATATGAAAAGAGATATTGAAAGAGCATTAAAAGATATGTAATATAGAAGCTTTTAAAAGCTCACTCTGTACTAAAGCTAGACCTTGCCTTTGTTGTATTGTATCTATATTTGACAAAATCAATCAATTTACTTGACATAGTTCTGGTTTTATACTAAAATAGAGTTGATATTTTATAAAGGTGGTTGGTTATGGCATTACTTAGCTCTAAAAGCTCTTATGGTCTTGTGGCAATTTGTGAGCTTGTAAAGCACTATTATGGTGAGAAGCCAATTAAGATTAAGCAGATAGCAGAAGATGCTAGTCTGCCTAGAAACTATCTCGAACAACTACTCAATCGTCTCAAAAAAGATGGTTTTGTTAAGAGTGTTAGAGGTGCACATGGTGGATATCTGTTGGCATCTCATCCGTCAGATATTAAGGTTTTAGATGTAATCAAATCGCTAGAGGGTGATGTTAATGTTACAGATACACATACTACTAGCGCTGTTATGGAGCTATTTTACGCAGAATCTCAAAAGAAGCTAGATAGGATTTTTGATATGTCTTTGGAAGATTTGAAGTTTTATCAACAAAAAGTTGCTAGCCAATTAAACTATAGTATATAAGGAGAAATGATGACATACGCAAAAGATGTAACAGAACTCATAGGCAATACACCACTAGTAAAGCTAAATGTTCTTTCAGAGCAGACAGGTGCAACAATACTTGGCAAATGTGAGTTTACTAACCCAACTAGCTCAGTAAAAGATCGCATAGGTGCTAACATGATCAAGACAGCACTTGCGGACGGGAGTATCACCAAAGATACTGTACTCATAGAGCCAACAAGTGGCAATACAGGTATAGCTCTAGCTTCAGTTGCGGCAGCACTTGGCATGAGACTTATATTGACTATGCCTAGTTCGATGAGTATTGAGAGGCGTAAGCTTTTAGCAGCACTTGGTGCAGAGCTTGTGTTGACAGAGCCAGAAAAAGGGATGGGTGGAGCAGTTGTGGCAGCAGATGAGTTAGCAGCAAAAACAGATAATGCTGTAGTACTTCAGCAGTTTGCAAACCCTGCCAATCCGCAGATACATAGAGAGACAACAGCATTAGAGATCTTAAAAGATACTGATGGCAAGGTCGATATTTTCATAGCGGCTATTGGTACAGGCGGAACGATTACTGGTGTTGGTGAGATACTGAAAAAGCACAATCCAGATATCAAAATCATAGCAATTGAGCCGGAGAACTCACAAGTATTGGCAGGCAAAGGTCCTGGTCCTCATAAAGTCCAAGGCATTGGCGCTGGGTTTGTCCCAAAAGCACTCAATACCAATATTTATGATGAGTTATTAACCATAACTAATGAGGATGCTAAAGAGATGGCTCTAAGAGTTGCAAGAGATGAGGGGCTGCTAGTAGGTATCTCTTCAGGTTGTAACTTGCACATATGTGAACAAGTTGCCTCAAGAGAAGAGAATAGAGGCAAAGTGATTGTTACTATGTTGAATGATACAGGTGAGCGTTACCTTAGTAGCGGGCTATTTGAGTAGAGGTGTAGAGTCTGCTTTTAAGCAGGCTTTTTTTAAACAATATAAAGTTGAGTAAAAAGATAGATTTTGTATAGAATGGAGTTTAGGTTATGCATGAGAAGCCATATAGAAGTGTTGTTAAGACAATATCTTGGCGCGCATTAGGTACGCTAGATACTTTTATTATCTCTTTTTTTATCACAAGCGATACTGTTATGGCGGCATCTATAGCATCTATAGAGATTGTAACAAAGTTAGTGTTATACTACTTTCATGAGAGGGCTTGGAACAAGATATCTTTTGGGCGCATTAAAGAGACAAAAGATAATCTAAATTATCACATATAGGAGTGAAGTTGAGAGAGATAGAGCAGCTAAATAAGCGTTTTAGAGATGAATCTGCTCAAGATATACTGGAGTATTTTTTGAGTAGATATAGAGATAAGATTGTGCTCTCTACAAGCTTTGGAGCCGAAGATCAAGTGTTAACTGACATGGCGTTAAATATAGATCAAAATTTAGAGATATTTACACTAGATACAGGTAGGCTCTCAGAGTCAACATATAGGGTGTGGTCTAAAAGTCAGTTGCGCTATGGCGTTAAAATTGAGCCTTTTGTGCCAGATAGAGCAGAGCTAGAAGGTCTCATTGAGAGTGATGGTGTCTACGGTTTTTATGACAGCATACAGAAGCGTAAAGAGTGCTGTAGAGTTAGAAAAATTGAGCCTCTTAAGCGCGCTTTGAAGGGTAGGCAGGTCTGGATTACAGGAGTGCGTCGTGAGCAGTCACCAACTAGATCAGATATGGCAATTGTTGAGTATGATAGCACTTTTGATCTTATCAAAATCAATCCACTTTTAGAGTGGAGCACGGATATGATATGGAGCTATATCAAAGAGCATAACACACCATATAATGAGCTTCATGACATAGGCTATCCGAGCATTGGGTGTGAGCCTTGTACTAGAGCTGTAAAGAGTGGTGAAGATATACGAGCGGGAAGATGGTGGTGGGAAGAGCCAGAACATAAAGAGTGCGGACTGCACAGTAGGAGTAGCAGATGATAGATGAGAGAAGATTAACACATTTAAAACAGCTTGAGGCGGAGTCTATACATATACTTAGAGAGGTCGCTTCAGAGTTTGAGAGACCTGTTATGATGTATAGTGTTGGAAAAGATAGCGCGGTTATGTTACACCTTGCACAAAAGGCATTTTATCCAGCAAAAATTCCATTTCCTATGCTTCATGTAGACACACTTTGGAAATTTAAAGAGATGATAGAGTTTCGCGATCAAAGAGCCAAAGATCTTGGACTAGAGCTTATAGTGCATACAAATCCAGAAGGCATAGAGATGGGCGTAGGACCATTTACTCACGGCTCTAAGCTACATACAGACATCATGAAGACTCAGGCTCTAAAGCAGGCTCTAAATGCAGGCAAGTATGATGCTGTTATTGGTGGAGCTAGGCGCGATGAGGAGAAAAGTCGTGCCAAAGAGCGTATATTCTCTTTTAGAGATAAGTTTCACAGATGGGATCCAAAGAGCCAAAGAGCAGAGCTTTGGAACACCTACAACACTAAAATCAATCGTGGTGAGAGCGTGAGAGTGTTTCCTATCTCTAACTGGACAGAGCTTGATATCTGGCAGTATATCTACCTTGAGAGCATACCTATAGTGCCACTGTATCTTGCTAAAAAACGCCCAGTTGTTGAGATAGATGGTGTTGATATTATGGTAGATGATGATAGAATGCCTCAGGAGTTACGCGATAAGGCTGTAGAGAAGATGGTGCGATTTCGTACCCTTGGATGTTATCCACTAACAGGAGCAGTTAACTCAGAAGCTACAACCTTGCCAGAGGTTATACAGGAGATGCTCTTGTCTAGAACTAGCGAACGAGAGGGGCGTGTGATCGATAAAGATCAAGAGGGTGCTATGGAGAAGAAGAAGATGGAGGGGTATTTTTAATGAGTAGAGATCTTATAAGTGGTGATATTGAGAGTTACCTAAAAGAGCATGAAAATAAAGAGCTATTACGGTTTATAACTTGTGGTAGCGTAGATGATGGCAAGAGTACACTTATTGGGCGACTTCTGTACGATAGTAAAACAGTCTTAGAAGATCAGCTAAGTGCTGTTAAGAGTGAGAGTAAGAAGTATGGTACAACAGGTGAAGAGATAGATTTTGCACTTCTTATTGATGGGCTTCAAAGTGAGCGAGAGCAGGGTATCACCATAGATGTAGCATATAGATTTTTTGCAACAGATAGACGCAAATATATCATAGCAGACACACCAGGACATGAGCAGTATACAAGGAACATGGTGACAGGTGCTAGTAGCGCAAACTTGGCTGTTATACTTATAGATGCGCGAAAAGGGATACTCACGCAGACTAGACGACACACATATATAGCCTCTTTGTTGGGGTTAAAACATATAGTTGTGGCAATCAACAAGATGGATTTAGTTGAGTACAATCAAGAGAGTTATGAGCGCATAAAAGCGGACTATCTTAAGATGTATAGCGAACTAGATAGTGTTGATGAGAGTGTAAGTATAGACTTTATACCTATCTGTGCACTTAATGGCGACAATGTTGTAACTCCTAGCTCTTCTATGCCTTGGTATAAAGACAAAACTCTACTAGAGCTCATAGATACCATAGAGATATCACATGATCTAAATTTAGAAGATTTTCGTTTTCCTATCCAGTATGTTAATCGACCAAACCTTGACTTTAGAGGCTTTGCTGGAACCATTACAAGTGGCTCTATTAGTGTTGGTGATGAGATTGTAGTGTTGCCATCAAATAAAAGCAGTAGAGTTAAAGAGATAGTATTGCCATCAGCTCTAAGTGATCCTGAACTACTAACAGCTCAAAGTGCTCATGCTCCTATGGCTATAACACTAACTCTAGAAGATGAGATAGATATCAGTAGAGGCGATATGATAGTACATAAAAATGAGACTATCTTGAGCTCAAATGCTATTGAGGCGATGATTGTCTGGATGGATGAGAAGAGTATGGAACTTGGGCGTGAATATGAGGTTAAGCGCGCAACAACTACGCTAGATGCAACTATAGATGAGATTATCTATAAAAAAGATGTCAACAACTGGCAAAAACAGAGTGCTGAGAAGCTAACTCTAAATGAGATAGCAAGATGCAGGCTCACTCTAACACGCCAGATAGCTTGTGATCCATACAATAAGATTAAAGGTACAGGCAGTTTTATAGTGATAGATAAGATGACAAATAGTACAATTGCAGCTGGGATGATCATAGATGTAGCAGCGCAAGCAAGTATTAGACACCATACAGAGGCAGAAGTTGCGCTTAACGCCTATGTGAGGGCACACTATCCACACTGGGGATGTAAAAACATAGAGGCATAGATGAAAAAAGAGACAAAAGCACAGAGAGTAGAGCGGATCAAAAAAGAGAAAGATGGTCTTGATGTTATAGACACTATCTACACCATTGCTAAAGATGGCACACCTATAGATCCAGAAGATATAGATCGCCTAAAGTGGTACGGCATGTATACACAAAATCGAAACCTTCAAGATAGCGATGATGATACCCTATATCTTATGTTGCGTATCAAGATAGAGCAGGGTAGACTCAATGCCACTCAGTTAGCGGTGTTAGCAGAGATATCAGAAAAGTATGCTAGAGGTAGTGCAGATCTTACAACCAGACAAAACTTACAGTTTCACTTCATAAAACTTCAAGACCTCGTTGTGATATTTGAAAAACTAGATAGCTGTGCTCTTAGCAGTGTTATGGCAGCTGGTGATGTTGTGCGCAATACTGTTACCTGTGCTCTAGGAGCAAAAAGTGCAGACTCTTTAGTAGATGTAAGTGATACTATAGATGAGATCAATAGATTTTTCTATAAAAACAGAGACTACAGTAACTTGCCGCGAAAGTTCAAGATAGGAGTAAGTGGCTGCTCATGCCACTGCATGCCTCATGAGATACAAGATATCAGTTTTGTAGCATACAGAGATGCTCAAAGTAGCATAAAATTTGCTCTTTATGTTGGTGGTGGACTTGCTAGCAATAAGCGATTTGCAAGCTATTTGGGCTCTGTAGAAAAAGAGCAGATACTGCCTCTTACAAAAGCATGCGTGGAGATATTTAAACACCATGGCAATCGTGAGAAGAGAACAAAGGCGCGGGTTGGCCACATAGTGCAGCTCTGGGGTGAAGATAAGTTTAAGGAGACTCTTGAGTCCATAGCCTCAACCAAGATAGAGCGCTTAGATGAGCCAGAGCTTACTAGACATGCTAATCGACACCACAATGGCAAGAGCAGATCTGCTCTTGCTGCACGCACTCACATAGGCTGTACACTTTTTGGTGGTAAGATGGGCTCACAGATGCTAAAAGATCTATCTGCTTTGATGAAAAAGTATGACATAACAGACCTTCAAACTACAACACGCCAAAGCTTTATACTTTGTGATGTTGTAGATGATGTTGTAGATAGGCTAGAGAAAGATCTAGAGAGCATCAATATAGACTCAAAAGCCTCTGCATTTAGAGTGCATCATCAAGCATGCACAGGTGCAGATTACTGCAAGTTTGCCATTACTTACACTAAACAGCTCTCTGAAGATATAGCTTTACATCTTGAGCAGAGTTTTCCAGACTTTCAAGAGCCTATAACGATAAGTGTTAATGGTTGTCCAAACTCATGCGCACACCCAAATGTGGTAATGCTGGGGCTTCAAGGAGCATCTTTTAAGAGAGATGGTGTAAGTGTTAAAGGCTTCTCTTTGATGGTAGCTGGCAAACTAGATTCATCTTCAAGCCTATTTGCAAAAAAGACAGATATTAAGTTGATGCCAGAAGAGGTACCAGAGTATCTAAAGAGTCTTGTGTCAGAGTATAAGCAGAGTAGTTTTAGGAGCTTTGAGGAGTTTTTGAGCTCTAGTTTTGATCTATCTAGCTAAGAGAGCACTAGATTTATGGTAGATAAAATATATACCTTCTTTGAGCATAAAAACTACAAAGAGATAATGGTACTATATCTCTATTTCATGATCATTTTTATACTAAGTATCACTCTAATCATAGATATCTTAAGGGACTACTATCTCATTACCAGCATCAAAGTTTTTATGTTGGTGGTGCTAGTGTGTGGTAGCTATTTCTATAGAAGATCAGTATCACCATATAAGGTTGAGACCTATATAACACTACTTATTATCCTCTCTGAAATAACCCTAACAGTCATAGTCTTTAAGCAAGATTTTCTTGACTACTCTACAGTCTATCCTATGCTCATAACATTTGCAATCTTCTACTTTTATAGATTAAACAAAATATGGATCCTAACTCTCTCTCACCACCTGTATTGGGTTGGTGTCTACTATGTTGGCTATCTAAGCTATCAAGATCACCAGATACTTCATAACACTACTGCTATGGTTGGTATGGCGGTCTCTTATCTGTTTATGAATCTATTTGGGTCTGCTTATTATGTGTCGACTGATATCTATCAACGACAACTAGAGAGATCAAATGCCAAGCAAGAAGCTCTGCTAAAAGAGATTCATCACCGCATTAAAAATAGCCTCAATTTAGTATCTAGTATACTTGGTCTTCAACAACAACAACTTACGGCAGATAGCAGTAGAGATTGTAAAAAAGCTCTTGAAGATAGCAGGCTTCGCATCTCAGCTATCTCTTTAGTGCACAATACACTCTATAAAGAGGCAGACTTTGCTTCGATTAATTTTGCCTCTTATGTCGATAGTTTAAGTAGTAGAGTTTTGTCTGTTAGTCAAAGAGATATAGATCTTCAGATAGAGATAGATGATGTGTGGCTAGATTCAGATCGTACTTTGATGTTAGGCATCATTATCAATGAGCTACTTACAAACTCTTTGAAGTACGCTTTTGGTGATGAAGATAGTGGTAGTATTGTTATATCGTTTGCTGTTGAAGATGGTCTATATACACTTCTCTATCGTGACTACTCAGATAAGATAACCGACACTAAAGTGCTATATAGTAGCAGGTCGTTAGGCATTCGTCTTGTCAAGATAGCAGTAGACGAGCTTGATGCAGAGCTCTTTGTAGAGTGTTGTGGCGGACTTAGCTATAAGATCATCTTTAGAGTCTAAGATCTGCTAGATACCATGTATCCACTGCCACTTATGTTTAAGATAAGTTCACTATCTAAGAGCTGTTTGACTCTGAACATAAGTGATCTTAGAGTATTTTTACTCTTTATCTCACCCCAGACCTCATAGCAGATCTGTTCGCTAGAGACTATGTTGTCTCTATTTTTTACCAAAAGCTCTATGAGTCTTATCTTGCTTTTATTGAGAGGTATAGTCTGATCTAGTCTACTTAACCTCTTGAGTTTAAAGTTGTATCTATAGTGATTTGCTAGCTCTATCTCTTCTGAATGCTCTATCTTTTTACACTTCTTTGAGAGCACTACTGCTAGAGTAGCTAAGATCTCTATGTCGCGGTATGGTTTAAGTAGATAGGCGTCTGCTCTACTTCTAGCTGCAAGCTCAACCATATCTGCTCTTACATGAGATGTGAGATAGATGATCTTTGTATCTAAATTCTCCTCTCGTACACTAAGGGCTGCGTCACAACCAGTGGTCTCATCTTTTAAGATTATATCCATTAGTATGAGATCGGGCTTTAACTTCTTAGTTGCTGCTACTACTTCAGAGCCTCTGTTGAGCATCTTGATAACAGAGTGCCCGTTATCTTCTAGCAGCACTTTAAGATACTCAGCCGATATCTTATCATCTTCTACTATTAAGATTTTGTATCTGCTCATCTTTTTACCATCTGCTTATTATAACATAGCGCACTAATCGCCAGTAGTTCTTACACATCTATAGTATGCATTAAGTTTAAATGTGAGTAGTGACTTACCAGTTCTAAAATCTACTCCCCAGACCAGATCAGAGCTAATTGCGGCTGTTGTTGAAGAGAAGTAGATGCCAGATGTATTGGATTTAAATGTGCCATAGAATGCACTACCGCTTAGTTTATTGCGTCTTACTATGCTTAGGAGTTCATTGATATTTGGTAGCCTCCAGTCACCTTTTCCAGAAACATTTAGAACCTCACAGTTATCAATGGCTTGTGTAAAACTTCCACTTTTGGCCTCATCTCCAACTAACATGGGAAATCCTAACACGGTATGATAAGTTGCTGGATCCCACCACTGCAGGTTTGTTTTTGAGTGGTTTACAATATGATTACTAGAGCGAGTAAAGGTTTCAAAAAGAGGCATAGCTCTTTGTATACAGATTACTCTTCTCATCTTGGTATCACTACTTACAGACTCCACTCCTGTTTTTAGATCAAGAACATAGTATTTATCTACGGCACCACCTCTTGCATACCTAGTTAGTGACCAGGTCTTCTCTTTAAAAAATGAAGACTGTATTGGATCTGATAGTGCGTGTGCGACAGAGCTTCTGTCGATCAAGAGGTTGAGTTCATCTATGGATGGTAGTCTCCAAGTGGAGATTCCACCTTTAACTAAAGCAGAACATGTCGCTTGAGCATTTTCATAATTACGCAAACCATAAGCTATCTTAGCTATTTTTAAACCAGTCTTAGACTCTGTATATATACCTGTGTTGGCTATAAATAATCTTTGAATACCGCTCCGATACCATCCATCATCATGGTTGTAGTATGCTCTTGTCTGACCAGTAGTGATCACTTTGCTATCACCCTCTAGATTATTGATGCTGACTCGTATGTTTTTTGTTGTGGTGTGACTTGCATCGCTGGCACCCACTTTGATAAAGTAGGTAGCTTGCTGCTCATAATCTGGCTCCACCTTAAACTCTACAACTCCAGTTGAGCTGTTTATCTCAAAGCTATCTGTATCTGCTCCGCCCTCTAGTGAGTAGACTATGGTATCTTCATCAGTATCTGTGGCTATTACTGTAAAGGCGCTTTTTTGATTCTCATTAACCCGTATGAATGAACTTGGAGCTGTGATGATTGGTGCAGAACTCTCTGCTACATCTAAGATGGTTATGGTGATGTTTTGAGTTATGATGCTTGTGCCATCAGATACTGCTACTATAAAATTGTAACTACTTTTGCGCTCATAGTTTGGAGCTACCCTAAACCTAACAATACCAGTTGAGCGCTCTATGGTAAAGTAGCTGCAATCATCTAGTCTAACTCTTGGGGTAGCACTTCGTTCTCTAAGAGAGCATAAGCCAGCAAAAGAGTATGTGAGTGTATCGCCATCACTATCTGTAGCATCTACATCTATGGCAGAGCGTTGATTTTCATTTACGCTAGCAGTAGAGCTAGAGGTGATTTGTGGAGCATGGTTAACAGGTGTTGTAACTGTTATGGCTATATTTTGAGTTGTGCTTACAGAGCCAGCTGCTGCTTTGACGCGAAACCTATAGGTGCCAGCATCAACAACTCTTCTAAATGAGACAACTCCATCTGCATCAACAGTAAACTCAGATGCATCTGCGCCATCTAGTGAGTAGATGATGGTTGTGCCGTTGCTTACTGTAGCATCTACATTGATCGCAATCAGTGCACCTCTTACAACAGTAGCACTATCTGATGAGGTTATAGAGATTGTAGGTGTTGATGAACTGCTGCTAGTTGTGCTTAGAGCTGATGATCTACTAGATGATACGATACTACTAGTTGAACTTACGCTACTCATTGTGCTAGATGATGAGCTACTGCTAGTTCTACTTGAAGTAGATAGGGCACTATTTGAACTACTACTAGATAGAGTACTTGCTGTACTAGATGATAGGCTAGATGAGTCATCATCACCGCCTCCGCCAGATGATCCACCACACCCAGAGAGCATAAGTGTCACTAAGAGAAGAGTTAAGATACCATTTTTATAAAAGTTAGACATGTAGAGCTCCTTTAAGAGTTTTAATACTACAAGTTTAAGAGAATAAAATTTTAAAAAAGTTCTATTGGTCTGCTCTATTGATCAGATCTTGAGTGATAGCCAAAGATGCTCTGTAGCGTTTAGCACACTCTATATCATTGGTACTTTTGGCTTTATCTAGTTTAAATACACCATCACTACTTACAAGCAAGCCTGAGTCGTTAAAGCCACAAGGTGTCTTGTAGGAACGATATAGATCGTCACCCAAAGAGATGTAGCTAGCTTCTGATAGAGTAAGGTTGTAGAGAGTTGCAAATAGATCTTTATGAGAGCTTGCTACCTCTAAGTTGGGAGGTGATTTTTTAAGATGTGGCGGTAGATGGATATAAAATGGTACCTTTTTGCTCTTGTGGCGCATTATGCCCTCTATGGTGTTATTGTCTGCTGTGATTGCTACTACGCTCTTATTGGCTAGAGCAGTATCAGTTGTTATGAGATCTAAAAATAGTCCAGCTTGATCTAGCGCATACTGATAGTCATACAATCTTTTAAGGGCTAGGTCAATATCTGCTACAATATTGTGCTTAAGCTTTTTTGGTAGTAGAAGTGGCTTTGAGCTATATTTTGATGAGATCTCATATGGTGGATGGTTATTTGTTGTTAAGATAAAAATAAACTGTGGCGATGTTGCATTTTTTAATCTGTCATATACAAACTGATATGTATATCTATCGTACACCCCCCAGTCATGATCTTCTGTCTCTAGCCTCTCTTTAATAGCAGCTTTTCCATAGACACCATCAAACCCTTGTCGTTTAAGAAAAGAGCCTATATTTCGCCATGATAGATCTCCACCATACACAAAACTTGTCTCATACCCCTTATTTTTATAGACTCTAGCAGCTGCACTCTTGAAGTTAGTCCCCATAAGATTGCTTTGTGCATAGCTTATGCTGTTGGGTCGAGGTATAAGATTGAGTAAAAGTGGCTCTAACGAGACTATGGTTCCATTGGCTCCACTTATAAAATTATTGAATACTATATCTTTATCAAAATATTTTTTAAGTGAACGCAATATATCGAAACTATCACTCTGGTATTGAAGTATGTCGCTACCAAAGCTCTCAACCATAACCACTACTACATGCGGCGGATTTTGCTCTAGTATGTGCTCTTTTTTTGTCATGTGAACAACTGTTCTATTAGTATCTAAATACTCCTTATATGCGCGTTCTATATCACCACCGTAGCCCATCTGTTCAATAAGATTGTTGCTGTTCGATTTGGCTTTGTTGTAGTGTGAGAGAGCCTCTTTAAACTCAAAAACACCATTGCGTGCAGTAGCATTTATAAACTCATCTGAGCTGATATTTGGTATATCTTTTAAAAGTGGAAATAGTCCTATAGAGCCTCTAGCACCAAGAGCTATGATAACTACAGTACTGGCAAATAGTGCTATAGCCTGCTTGAGATTTAGCTGTTTTGGCTCTAGTCTGCTCTTAAATATAAGCAGTTGCACTATATAAATAGTACCTATTATATAAAAAATTGAAAAAAGTACAATATAGAAAATATTATAGTTTTTATATGCTATGTTTAAAAGAGCTGTTGTGTCATCATCAAAAAATCCAAAAATTAACATGTTGGTTCGTTCACCAAAGTATGAATAAAATGCCATATCTGCGCCCACAATAGCACCAAAGAGTAGGTATATAGATATAAAATATAGACAAATAACTATCTTGCTATGTCGTAAAGCCAATATGTGAGAGATAAAAATATAGACAACTGGCAAGATAGAAACATAACAGATTAGAGCTAGGTCTATGCGTAATCCAAGCCAAAAAGAGCTTAACAAGTCTAGCGTAGGTAGAGTCTCATACTCTGGCTGAAAAAGGAGAAAAAAGAGCACTCTGCTAAGTGTCAGCACTACAAGAGCTATGCTCTGTAGCTTTACAATCTGTATCAAAAGTGCTAGAGTGTGCTCTTTAGAGTTGCGCATTATATCTTTTTGAGAAACTTCGAGAGTAGTACTATGCGCACTTTGTTAACTCTACCTTCTATCTGTTCTGGATTTGATGTTAGTGTGATATTGCGTACCACGGTGCCTCTTTTGGCAGTAAAACCAGCTCCTTTAACCTCAAGATCTTTAATGATAGTGACACTATCACCACTCTTTAAGATATTGTTATTGCTATCTTTAGTTGGCTCTGTTGGTTCATTGTTACTACTACTGTTGGCTATCTCTAAGATCTCATCTTCAAGATAGAGCATATCTAACATGTCTTCTCTTTTAAGCCTTTTAAAGAGCCTGTAGCAGATGATCTGTACTGCTATGTTTTCACTCCACATGCTCTCATTGAGACAGTGCCAGTGAGCTTCATCTAGCTCATCTGAGCTATCTATTTGAGACCTACAGACCTCACACATTAGCAGATTAAGATTACTATCTACCTCATAAACATTAACACCATCTGTGTTGGCACAAAGCTCACATTTTAACTCTTGACTACTCATAATAACATCTCCTTAACTATTTTTAATCAGGTGGTCTATATCCACTATTTTTGCGTTTTTTGGCTAGCTCTTTATTTTGCTCTCTTTGAGCCGCATCTTGCAACTCTTCGTTCCCATCATGTTGTACCTGATTTAAAAATCTCTCTTCATCATCAAAGTGACCATTTTTAATTGCCCACATAACTGCTAGTAGCGATATGAGCCCAAGTGTAAGTGAGACTCCCATCATCATGATCAATACCCAACTATCCATTTTAATCCTTTCTGGCTATGTGTCGTAGCCTCATAGAGTTTGCTACTACTAGAAGTGAGCTAAGCGACATAGAGATAGCAGCTACTAGCGGTATGATATAGCCCGCCATTGCTAGCGGAATAGTAAGTGCATTATAGAGTAAAGAGATAGACAGATTTTGCTTAATGACTCTAAATGTTGCTCTTGAGAGCTTGATTGATCTATGTAGTGAGGTTAGTGAGTTGTTGAGAAGTACAATATCACTTACATCTATAGCTATGTCACTTCCATGACCCATTGCTATGCCTATCTCTGCACATGATAGAGCTAGTATATCATTAACTCCATCACCAGCCATGATAACTCTGTTGCCATCTTGTTGTAGAGCGTTTATGTAGTCTGCTTTTTGCTCTGGTGTTAACGAGGACTTAAACTCATCTACACCTACACTTTTTGCCACTCTTGATGCTACTTTGTCATTGTCTCCTGTGAGCATTATGACCTTAAGGTTAAGTGCTCTCATGTTAGATATCGCCTCTATGGAGTCATCTTTAAGAGTGTCATCTAGACCAAAATAGGCTACTACTTTAGAGTTGATTGCAAAGTAAAACTCTGTATGTGAACCTTTGGACTCTATGTCGATACCAAATTGGCGCATAAGATCTAAGCTGCCGCCTAAGAGAGTATCGCCACTATAAGTAGCCATTATGCCCTTTGAGCTAATCTGCTCCACATTTTGTAGTTCATACGCTGTATTGGTTGTGATGTGCCTACTAACACCTAGGGCTACAGGGTGTTTTGAACTCTTAAGAAGTGAGTTTAGAAGTGTGAGATGGTGGCTATCAAATGCACTATCTAGCTCCTCATGTACCACCTCCAGTAGACCTGTGGTTATAGTACCTGTTTTATCGAGCACAACTGTATTGATCTGTGCTAGAGTTTCAAGTTGTGCTGCTTTCTTGAAGAGTATACCATCTTTTGCCCCCTCTAAAACTCCTATGAGTGTTGCAACTGGAGTAGCTAGAGCTAAAGCGCAAGGGCATGCTATGATGATAACTGAGATACCAACCATAAAGGCAGTTTCAAAGTCGTGCGGGTAGAGCCACCAGGCTATAAATGTTATGAGTGAGAGTAGTAGTATGGCGGTTGAGAAGTGTTCTGATAATCTATTGGCTAGCTGCTCTATTTTAGGCTTTTTAGCAAGGGAGCGCTCTAGAAGATCTAGTATAACAGATAGTGTAGAGTGGCGAAACTCTTTTGTTGCTCTAAAGTGGATAATACCATCTATATTGGTTGTTCCGCTTATGATCTCATCTCCTACACATTTGTGTATCGCTCTGCTCTCTCCTGTAAGGCTAGACTCATCAAAACTACTCTCACCATGCACAAGTACACCATCAACTCCAGCTCTCTCTCCAGCCCTAAGGAGTAGTATGTCACCAACTGATATATCGTTTACGCTTATGCTGATCTGTTTGCCATCTTGTAATAGTATGGCTTGAGATGGTCTATGTTTATGTAGTGTGTCTAGTGTATCTGCTACACCTTTTCTACTTAAGACTTCTAAAAATTTGCCAACTAAGATAAATGTGATAATCATGATAACAGAGTCAAAATATGCCTCTTGATCGGTAAAGATTGTAAGGTAGATAGAGTAGAGATATGTTAGTGTGGCACCTGTTGCTACAAGTACATCCATGTTGACGCGTTTGCGCTTTATGGCGTAGTATGAGCCTCTGAAAAAGACCCAGCCACTATAGAAAAGCACACCAGTTGCAAGAAGCCACCCACCCACATTTAAGATAGTTCGCACATTTTGACCCATGCCAGAGAACATGCCAGCGTATTGTGCTGTTGAGATGATCATGATATTCATAAGTGCTACTACTGCTGCTACTATCTTAAGATAGTACTCTCTACGCTCTTTTTGAGCTTTTTGTTCCAATACGGAGCTATCGTATGCATAAGCATCATAGCCTATAGAGCGGATCATCTCTATGATGTGTGATAGCTCTATAACCTCTTGATCATAAGTGATTTTTGCTTTATTGTTTGTGTAGTTTATGTAGACCTCTACAACTCCATCAAGATTATAGAGTGCTTTCTCATTAAGCCAGACGCAAGCTGCACAGTGGATATGTTCAATAATGAGTGAGACTTCACAAAATCCATCACTATCTATCGTGACAAACTGCTCATAAAATGCTTTTGAGTCAAAATCACTACTTGGTGTGAAGTTGTGTAGCGCTGGACTTAAAGAGGTTTTCCCTAGCTTGTCATAGAAACTATCTAGTCCTGAGTCTTGAAGTAGATGAAATACACCTTGACAACCTGTGCAGCAGAAGTGATTTCCATCATCTTCTATCATTACGCTCTCGTTGAACTCCAGTTTACAGTGTGTGCAGCTTAGCTTAGACAACTTCAAACTTTCCTAATGATCTATTTTTTCTAATCTGTTCATGGGGAGCTATGATGCCACTCATACAGATGTAGACGCCATTGGCGGGTTGTGACGCGGCAAATCCTAATGCTAGACCGATATTGAGACTAGCTTCAGTAGGATCTATCTCATACGGTCTCATAGCACCTGTAAAGACTATGACTCTATCATCTACTACTTTAGAGACTATCTCAGCAGAGATATTTATGCTATCTGTACCGTGCACCACCACCAATACTTTGGAGGTATCAGCTTTGATGATAGAGGCTAGTTGTAGTCGATCATCATCTGTAAATTCAAGTGAGTCTTTGTAGATCATACCAGCGATCTCAACTTCATACGAGAGGCTCTGTAGTATCTGATCTATGGCGTTGTTGTCAAATGCTACCTCAAGCTCTCCACTCTTTTTGTTGTAGCGCTTGTTAAGTGTGCCACCTGTATTTAAGATCTTCATAGCAGCTCTTTTAAAGATCTGATGTTATAGCTATTGTCTAGTTGAGATGAGATGAGATAGTACTCTTTTAGACCCGCATTTTTAGCAGCTTCGATATCGCTACTGTTATCACCAATAAGAGTTGACTTTTCAAGAGATATATCTAACTCTTTAGCGGCTTTAAACAACATGCCAGCTTTTGGTTTGCGACATTGACACTCTTTATCTATAGTTGGTAGGTGCGGGCAGTGATAGATCTTGGCTATCTGCACACCTTTTTGGGCAAACTGATCTATCATCCACTCTGAGAGAGTATCAAACTGCTTTTGGCTATAGTACCCTCTTGCTATGCCTGATTGATTTGTTACAATGACGATAATATAACCATCTCTTTGGTACTTTTGACACACCTCAAATATCGCTTCGCAAAACTCAACATCTTCTATTTTGTAGAGATACCCTTTGTCAATATTGATAACTCCATCGCGATCTAGAAAGAGTGCTTTAGTCACAAAATATCTCTCTTTCGATAATGTCACACAGTATGTGACCTATAAGTATATGTGCTTCTTGAATACGCGGTGTTTGTGATGATGGCACCACAATCGATATGTCAGATATCTTTGCCATCTCTCCGCCATCTCTTCCTGTAAGCGCTACTGTTGTGATTTTTTTCTGTTTTGCGCTTTTAAAAGCATTTATGATGTTGCGTGAGTTGCCAGATGTTGAGATGCCTATAAAGATATCTCCGCTACTACCTAGACCCTCTAGTTGGCGTGAAAATATCTGATCATAGCCGTAATCATTTCCTATGGCTGTAAGTGCTGATGTGTCTGTGGTGAGTGCTATGGCACTTAAAGAGGCTCTATCAAATGCATATCTGCCTACAAGCTCTGCTGCTATATGTTGTGCATCTGCCGCGCTTCCGCCATTGCCAGCTAAGAGCATTTTGCCACTATCTGCATATATTTTAATAGATAGTTCGGCTACTTTTTGTATGTTGAGTAGAAGCTCATGGTTTTGCAGGAGCTCTTGTTTAGTCTGTATAGACTCTGATATCTGCTTTTTAATCTGCTCTATCATATCGACTTCCTAAGTTCTAATTGCGATATTGTACCTAAAGTGCGCTTCTAACTCCAATAGCGTACCATAATACAATGAGATTTAATACAAAGATTGCCAAGGAGCTACCGCGTGATAAGAGGTGTTGAAGCTTAGTTCTTGAACAGGTGTGCGTTTTAAAAGCTATGTATAGATGTATAAATGTGAAGAGGGTGAGAAGTATAACCATATAGATCTTATCATGCATCATGTGTGACAGATCTGAGTTATAAGAGAAGCGAAATACATCATTAAAACCGTGATAGAGATATAGGTATGTACCGCTAGCCCACAAAGAGAGTAGCCAAAAAGTCTCAAAATAGCCATAGATAGGACCTAGATGCTCATAGGTTTGCTTCTGTGCACACCTATCACGCAAGAGTATGCCAAGTGCAAACAGTAGAAGTGAACCACCAATCCAAGCAGTAGCTGACAGTATATGGATATATAAAATAATCTGCATTTGCAAGTTTAGTGTAAACCTCTATGATAGTTGATGATATAGATCAATGTTTATGCTCTATCTCTCTTAAAAAATCTCTATACTTAGCTTCTGTTTTGCCATCTGTAGCATGTTTGATACCTAGTTTACAAGAGCGCAAATAGTTACCATCTCTATGTGCAAAGTCTGTTTTTTTATGACAGACTTGCATAGCTTCACTAGCTGAGTTTTCTGAGTTGCTTGCGTATGAGTAGCCAAGAGTGTAGTAGTCATAGTAGCGCTCATATAGAGCATCATTGTGTGCATGTAAAGAGAGTGCTACTAGAGGCAGTAAGAGTAATCTCTTCATCTCTATATCGGTAGTACTCTGATCTTGTCAGAGAGCTTTGTTTTTAGAGATGACTCTATGGCATATAGAGTTCCTGTGCTAGAGCTAGCACATCCAGAACATGCACCAAGGTAGCGTATGTAGATATCTATATGTCCATCTGCATCTTTGATATCTATAATCTCCATATTGCCCCCATCCATGATGAGGAATTGACGAATATCTTCATCTATAACAGCATCAACAGCTTTGATCTTCTGCACAAGAGTCATCTGCTCAAACGGCATATCACTACCACCTTCTGCTGCATTTTGTAGCTTCTCAACATTGATCTCACGGCGTACATCTGCTAGTATGTCAACTAGATAGTACTCTCTATCTTCATGTCCACCTGGCTTGATGCAGCTCTTACAGAACCCACCCGCTTTTGTGTAGTCTGTAATCTGCTCTACTGTTGTAAGATCGTTAAGTTTGATCACTTCGCGCAAGGTTCCAAGTGTCACCCTAGCACACTCACACACTATGATCTCCTCTTCAAAGCTCTCTGCATCAACACCAAGATATAGCCCTGCTGCTTTTTTGATAACATCGTATGCCATAACTGAGCAGTGCATTTTTTGAGGCGGGACTGCTGGTGTATCTGGATCATCTCTTAGGGCTAACTCTACATCTATGTTGGTTATCTTGACTGCATCTTGTACTTTTTTGCCTATGCATAACTCAGTCATAATGTCTGATGAGGCGATAGCAGTACCACACCCAAAGCTTCTAAATTTTGAGTTTACTATGATATCAGTCTTTGGATCAATCTCCCAGTAGAGTCGTACAGCATCACCACAAGACTCTGCTCCAAAGTCTGCAACTATAAGTTTGTGTCCTCTGCTAGCTGCCTCATCTTCACTAATCTCACCTTGATGATTTGGGTTGTTCATCAATTTTGTCACTTTATCTGAATATGCATCCCATAAAGATTCACCCAATAAGTCATTTTTTGCCATCAATTATCCTTTAATATTACACTCAGCGGCTTCGCCACCTAAAGTTGGTTGTACTACAGCATATGAGCTAGAGATCGCTCTTAGTCTCTTAACTGCCTCTTGAGTTTTAGAGATTGTATACTCTACCTCTTCATCTGTTGTAAATCTGCTAAGGCTAAATCGTATACCTGTGTGCGCCAATTCGCTATCTGCTCCTATGGCTAACATAACTGTATTTGCCTCTAGATCTTCACTAGCACAAGCTGAGCCTGTAGATGCTCCAATGCCAGCACGGTTTAGGTCCCATAACATGCTCTCACCCTCAACACCACGGATTGAGATAAGAAGTGTATTTGGTGTTCTATGGGCTCTATCTCCAACAACAAATGAGTCAGGAATTGTCTCTAGTAGCTTATCTTCAAGATGGTTCCGTTTAAGTGCTATCTTATGAGAAGTGTTTTCAAGATCATCTGTTGCTAACCTTAAGGCTTCTGCTAGAGCTACTATGCCTGCTACATTAAGAGTTCCAGATCTACGACCACCCATGTGCTCACCGCCATGAAGTAGTGGTGAGAGAGATTGGGAGTTTTTGATATAGAGTGCACCTACACCTTTTGGACCATGAAACTTGTGGGCACTAAGTGAGAGAAAATCTACATCTATCTTGGATAGATCTACATCTATCTTACCAACTGCTTGAACAGCATCAGAGTGAAAGAGTACATCTTTGTCTCTACACACTTTTGATATCTCTTCAATAGGAAATATCATGCCTGTCTCATTATTTGCCCACATGATTGAGACCAGTGCTGTCTCATCTGTAATAGCTTGCTCTACAGTTGCTACCTCTACTACACCTTGCTCATTTACACCAAGATATGTCACTTTAACACCTTGAGTCTCAAGAAACTTACATGTAGATAAGATAGACGGGTGCTCAACTTCACTTACTATGATATGACTCTTGTCACCATTGAGAATTTTATCTATCCAGATTGACTTTAAGACCCAGTTGTTTGACTCTGTTGCACAAGATGTAAATACGATATCATCGTTATCTGATGCATTAAGGGCAGCGTAGACTTGATCTATCGCTTTGGATATCGCGGCATGTGTAGCAGTACCTGCGTCATGAAGTGAATTTGGATTGGCATAAGATTGATCTAGAAAAGGCAACATAACCTCTTTTACACTCGGATCAACCATTGTTGTTGCGTTGTTGTCCATATAAATTTGCATATTTCTCTCTTTCGTTAAAGAGGATAGAGTTTGTCCTCTTTTATTTTTTGTATCATAGAGCAACCATTGTTATAAAGTGCTTAATGATATCTGATACTTAAAATAGTTTAAGAATAGTCATAATGAGAAGTAGAGTAGATACTATGATTTATAGAGGTGTACTTAAGTTATTTACGCTATAATTCGCCACAAAATTTATACAAGGAGCACGATATGGCAAGAAGATGTGCTATAAGCGGTAAAGGTCCTATGAGCGGAAACAATGTTTCACACGCTAAAAATAGAACAAAAAGACGCTTTCTACCAAATCTTCGTACAGTTCGCATACAGCTAGAAGATGGTACAACTAAAAAGATCAAAATCTCTGCTGCTATGCTACGCACGATGAAAAAACAGTCATAAGCCAAGTCTGAGGCTTTGACTTGAATCTCATAGATAAGATTCGTTCAACTCTACATTGGGAGAAGAGTCCCACACCAGACCCCAGTATACTCCCAGAATTATATGTATTACTTAAAGCTTTTCGTCTACCATTAATCTTCACTGTACTTACCATGTTTGTGGGCACCATAGGCTATATGGCTATAGATGACTTTACCCTTATGGGAGCTATCTATCAGACTGGTGTCACTTTTACTACAGTAGGGTTTGGAGAGATTGAGCCCATATCTGATCTTGGCCGAATCTTTACTATTACACTCATTATCACTGGATTTGCACTATTTTCAATGGCTATAGGTATCATGGTCTCTGAGATAAACCGTGGAGATCTGCTAAAAATCATGAAGGAGCGAAGCATGCTTTACAGGATTGCTAGATTAAAAAATCACTTTGTTATATGCCATCACAATGAGTACACGGTTGAGGTGAGTAAGCAGTTGCGCCGTAGCCATATACCGTTTATTGTTGTAGATCCGCGTGCTGATCTTGAGGAGATTGCATTGGAGCATAAGTATCCATACTATCTACAAGAGGAGCCGCATACTGAAGTAGCAATGCTAAAATCTCACCTTAGCTCTGCTGATGGTGTTATAACTCTCTCAGACTCCATAGCAGACAATATCGCTATCATAGCCTCTGTTAGACTGTTTGAGAAAGAGCACTTTTTACCACGACCATATAATCTCATAAGCTCTGCTAACTCTGTTAGTGATGTTGAGAAGTTGAAAAAACTTGGTGCAGATACTGTGGTTTCACCCAAAAAGCTAACAGCTCAACGCGTAACATCTATGGCAACGCGTCCAGATATGGAGAACCTTCTTGAGGAGTTTTTGTTTCAGAGTGATATGCCCCTAAACATGGAGGAGATCTTTGTGCCAAAATATAGCTGGATGGTGCTAAATCGTATCAAAGAGCTACATCTACAAGAGAAAGCAAACATTAGTATCGTAGGGCTTATGAGAAAAGATGGCAAGTTTACACCGATGCCAAAACCTGATGATCTTGTAACTAGTGAGTGTAAGTTGCTAGTGATAGGCACACAAAAAGGTGTCTCTACAGCCAAAGAGATTGTGCGTGCTCGAAATAAGCCTCAAGAGTTAAAATATGTCTGAAATTAGAAAGATAGGTGGTGGAGTATGTGCACCATTGGGTTTTTTCTCAGATGGCATAAGTGCTGGTTTGAAAAGCAGAGGAGCAAAAGATCTAGCATTTATATACTCAGACTCACTATGTAGTGTTTCATATGTGCTAACTACCAACAAAATGTTGGCAGCTCCACTACAGCACCTAAAGTCTATGGGTAATTTTAAGAGCAATTTTATCCTTATAAACTCTAAAAATGCCAATGCTATGACAGGCAAGGCGGGGTTAAAAGATATAGATGAGATATTTGGTGATTTGTGTACCAAGTATCCAGATATCTCAAATCCTATCATGAGCTCTACTGGAGTGATAGGCGAGAGGTTGCCACTACTAAAGATCAAGAGTGCAATAGCAGATCTAGATCTTAAAAACCAGAACTCTACAGCTGCAGCCAAGGCGATAATGACAACAGACGCTTTTTATAAGATGGGAGCAGTTGAGGTGGTCTTAGATGATGGTAGCTCATTTAAGATAGGTGCTATTGCTAAGGGAGCTGGTATGATAGATCCATCTATGGCGACCATGCTCTGTTTTATAACAACAGATGCGGATGCCCCAGAGGATCTGCTGCAAGACTCACTTGTTAGAGCAGTTGATGGTAGTTTTAATGCCATTAGTGTTGATGGTGATAGATCTACAAATGATACAGTGTTGCTATTAAGTAGCAATAGAAGTGGAAGATTTGATCAAAGACTATTTGATAATGCTCTAGAGATGCTTATGTTAGAGTTAGCACAGATGATGGTTAGTGATGGTGAGGGGGCAACCAAGATGGTGACATACCACATTGTAGGTGCTGCTAATGTCACAGATGCTTCATTGGCAGCCAAAGCTCTTACAAACTCACTACTTCAAAAAACAGCACTCTTTGGAGAGGATCCAAATTGGGGCAGAGTAGCAGCGGTTATAGGTGCTAGCGGTGCTGAGTGCTCTGAGCGCACGCTTAGTATCTACTTTGATGATATTGCTCTATATGAGAGAGGTGAGATACTATTTGATGATAGAGTTGAGAGTATGGCAGCAGCTGTTATGAAGCGTGATAGATTTACAATAAGGTGTGATCTAGGGCAGGGAGATGCAGAGTTTAAGGCATATGGTTGTGATTTGGGACATGAGTATATAAAAATTAACGCAGACTATAGGACATAGCGTCCGCCAACAGCCTATCTTTTATAGATGCTTTTAAGCTTATCTATAAACACTTCACACTCATTTTGTAGATGTTTTAGATCTTGATTATTGTCTATAACCCAAGTTGAGAGCTCTCTTTTTTCATCTATCTTCATCTGTGAGTTTATGCGTCTAAGAGACTCCTCTTCGGTAAAGCCATCGCGTCTCATAAATCGCTCTAGTTGAGTCTTAGTAGAGGTGTATACAACTACAGATCTATCAATAGGGTATGAGTTGTTTTCAAAAAATAGCGGTATATCGATGAGGTATGGAAATTTAAATCTATCTTGCGCACTGCTTTGTAACTCTATCTCTTTGCGAATTAGAGGGTGTAAAAACTGCTCAAGTTTAGTCTTTGCATCTGCATTAGAGAAGATGAGAGAGCCCAATTTTTTACGCAATACTTTAGAGTTTGAGACAAACTCTGCACCAAATTCATCTTCTACCCAAGAGCTATGTTGATCTAATAGCTTGTGAGAGATAGTATCTGCATCTATAACACGCACACCACCAAGTGCCATCAAAGAGGCAACAGTGCTTTTTCCAGTAGCAATTCCACCAGTTAGAGCTATAGCGTACTCGTAAGCCATCAGTTTTTGATGACCCCTAGGTACTCTTTTCGTATGTGTTGAGGCATGGCAAAAGAGGCTATATGTATGTCACAGTTATAGTAAGATTGCCCATCTAACATATCACTTCTATGCAGATTAAGATCAGCTGTTGGGTGTGTGCTTCGGCTTGCTAAGAGAAGTGTCTGATCTTCCCATAGCTTATATGGCATAATAATCTTAAAAGTGGAGCCTAGTATGCCCATTAAGACCTCGTTAGCGCGCTTTTGAGTTAGCGATGGATGGATCATACTTACAACGCCATCATCACTTAGTACTCTTGATATGTGTGAAGCAACAACAGCGTCAACCTCCTCGTCACACACGATAACATCAAAGCTTTTTTCATCAACATCACTCAGTTTTTTACTATCTACTGATAGAGTATGTTGAATATCTCCATATCTATCTAGCTCACTTATAAGCTCTGCTGGATCTTGACTTATTACTAGCACTCTTGATGGCTCTTTGTGTGTACATAGTGGCACATGTACTATCATCTCGCTATAGGCTTTGATTTTCATATCTCTCTTCTTTTATGTTAGTTAGCGCGGATTGTAACATCTTTGGTTTAAATAGATATTACGGCGCTATATAAATTATCATTTTTTAGAGTTTAGTCTTGACTGGTACTCTTGTGGGTGTTTGCATACAGGACAGACCTTAAGTGCTTTTTTGCCACGATGTACATGTCCGCACACCTCACAGATCCACTCCTCTTGCTCATCATCACTTACAAACTCTGCGCCAGACTCTAGTCGATGTAGTAGCTCTTTGTACATATTTTCATGCTCTATCTCAACCTTGCCAATAGCATTAAAGAGTCTTGCTGCTTCACTAAAGCCCTCCTCTTTTGCAATAGCTGCAAAGTCTGGATACATGTGTTGATTCTCATAGCTCTCTCCTGCTATCGCCTCTTTTAGGTTGGCAACTGTATCACCTAGCTCTACACCATCTTTGAGCAGGTTGTGCATTTTTAGCTCTAATTTTGCATGCATCTTCTCGTTGTCTGCTGCGCGTTGAAAGTGTGCTGCTATATCTCTATAGCCCTCTTTTTGTGCCACTTTAGCAAAGTACTCATAGCGGTTTCTAGCTTGTGATTCACCAGCAAATGCCTTAAGTAGGTTTGTCAATGTAACACTCTCATCAACACAGACCATGGCGTTGCCACAGCAGACAAGCTCACCACCTCCTACACTCTGTATCTCAACTTCATTTCCACAGCTTTTACATAGGTACTTTTGGTACTTTTTCATCTTCAGCTCCTCTTGGTAGTTTCTTTTGTACATTGTATCAAAAAATGGGTACAATTTGACCATGAGAACAGTAAAAGGTTTTGGGAAAAACTATTTTAGACTTCAAGCGGTGCAAGCTTATAGCACATCCATCAATCTTGAGTCTATATCTAGTAGCATGCAGCATCACCAACATAGAGACATAGAAGTGTCTAGTGAGCTAGAAGAGCTAGAAGAAGAGAGCCCCATACACCTCGAAGCAAACTCAACAAAGGAGTGTGATCAGCAATGTTTGTCTATAGAGACTAACAGTTCACTCTTCTATAAAACCCCACCCCAAAATTATCTTCACAAAGGAACTACCTTATGAATAAGAGAGCCCTAAATATGGCAGCACTATTTGTAGCTGCTTCATCACTTAGTGCAGGCACGGTTGCACTTAAACCACTAACAGTTCTATCGTCTACTTTACAGATAGATGAACTTAGCGCACCTCAGTCATATGAGATATATGACTCAAATGATATAGCTAAAACATCAGTAAGTACTCTATATGAATTTTTAAATAACTACACCTCACTCAATATCACGCCATCATATGGCAATCCACTAAGTCAGCGTATAGATATGAGAGGCTATGGTGGCAATGGGTATCAAAATATTGTTATCAATATAGACGGTAAAAGATTAAATAATATCGATATGGTACCACAGCTTTTGAGTTCGATACAGCCACAAAGTGTAGAGCGCATCGAGATACTACAGGGTTCTGGTTCGGTAGTAGATGGTGATGGAGCAAATGCTGGAGTGATCAATATTGTCACAAAAAAAGGCAATCTAAAAGAGTTGACAATGTATGGTGGTGTATATAACACCTATGGTGCTCAGCTTAATCTATCTCACACAGATGAGCTTGTAAGCGCAACAGCGTCCGCTCAACTCTATAGCACAGACGGTGATCGCCATATAGATAGTGATCAAAATCGTAACAAGCAGCGACTTACTAATGGTCTGTTAGATATTGCAGTAACACCATTGGATGAACTTGAGGTTAGAGTTGGAGCAGCTATCTCAAGAGTTCAAGCATCTTATGGAGGACCTATGAGTCTATCTGAACTTAAAGAGAACTCCACACAGCCTGGATCTGGCTATGGTTGGGGTCCATCACCTAGTGAACAAAAGTATGATAGCGATAGATTTAGTGGTGGTGCCACATACGATATGGGTGAGAGAGTCTCACTCAATCTTGATCTCTCCACAGAAGATAAAACATCAAATTTTCTTACCTATAACTCTATCTATAAATACAACTACAAGACACTTCGTGCTACTATCGACTATAGAGGTAGCTTGTTTGCGCTACATGGCGGATTTGATATGTTTGATGGAGTTAGAGATGCTAAGGCATCAGCTTATAAAAATGCAAATGAGACTAGTAAAACAAATAGAGCTCTATTTGCCATGCTTAAAACTGGTTTTGGAGCACACACTTTTAAGCTTGGTGTTCGAAGCGAAGAGGTTGATTATGACTACAGTGATCAAAATAGTTCACTAGAGCAGTCCCATAGATTGAGTGCAGTTGAGTTTGGTGCTAACTATAGATTGAGCGATAAAAGATCTATATTTGTTAGTTATGCACATAGCTATCAGGCTCCAGATGTAGATAGATTTTTTAGTGGTGATGGTAAAAGCTCTAAGTTTAACGAGTTCATAGACCCCATGAGTGCCGATAGTTTTACGGTTGGCTTTAATCATATAGACAATACTCTTAAGTTTAAAACTAAGCTCTACTACACGCTCTTAAAAGATGAGATATACTACTATGCTGATCGATCATTTGTTGCATCAACCAATACAAATATAGATAACTCAACTAAGTATGGGTTAGATATCTATACAAAATGGCAAGCAGATGAGTTTTTAGCACTATCTTTTAACTACAACTATATCATCGCTACTATTGATGATGAGACATACAATGGTGAGAAGTTTAGTGGCAACACCCTACCTGGTGTTAGTGAGCACAATCTTAAGATGAACATAGAGTTGCAAGCCACACAAAATACACTGCTATTGTTATCGCAGACATATCGCTCAGGAGCATACGCGCTAGATGACTTTAACAATAGTTTTGAAAACAGACAAGATGCCTACTATAGCACAGATCTAACCATAAACTACACCCAAGGCAGGGTTAGTTACTTCGCTACTATAAACAACATATTTGGCAATACCAATAGCGTAATGGTAAAAGAAGATGTCTACTATCCAACAACACACACTACCACAGCTAAAGCTGGAGTTAAGATAAGATTCTAAATGAAGATCAAAATACGCAATTACGCATACTATAAACTTGCAAACTCACTCTTTGCAGGCCTTAGCATAGGAGCAGTTTTTACCATCTACTCTCCACTTGAACCGTCTATATTTTCACTTGGAGGAGTGTTGCTTGCAGTTGGTCTTTTGCTCATTGCTAGGCTCTATGGCATGCTAATCAAGATAGAGCGTTTTTTTATCATATCACTAACTATTGAGATTGTAATGCTTCTTATGGTAGTCTATTATCTATTGTCTGTATCTAGCTACACAACAGCATTGATTATATATCTGGGCTATCAATTTACCTTTGTTTTTGGTTCATACCTTATACGCGCAGAGACGCTATTTATAAAAAAAGCACCTCTCTTGGGCTTTGTAGATATCTATAAACAGATAGGGTACCTAGCAGGTCTTGCAATATCTTGGGTCTTCTTTCAGCTACTAAAGAGCCAGCAGATTGTATCAAATATTGATCAGATATATTACCTACACTACATACTATTGATAACTCAGATATCTATCATTATCCTTATGATTAAAGCATTTTCAAGATAGTTTCAATAGTACATTAGTTGTGATAAAATAACAATAATAACAACTAGCATCAGAGGAAATATATGACCTTTAAAAAGCCATGGGTTTATCTTAAAAAATTTCTGATTAAATCCACGCAAGCCAAGCCATATGCCAAGTGTTGCTTTTATAAGAAGGATGATTTGAAATGAGCTTAAAGAGTCATCTATTGGACCAAATACAACACTGATCATATATAGACCAGAAGCAACAGCGCTTAGTAGCGCATAGGGTACAACTTGTCGGACATGGATCATGATCGCTTCACGCGCTTTAGCACTCTCTTGCTGTGTTAAAGATTGACCCATTTTTGATAAAAAAAGATTATCTACAATCAAAAAACCAGCATAGATAAGTACCGAAAATATATGGATAGTATGGATTAGTAAATAGGTGATGTAGGTCTCCTTGTTTGTATCTTGTAGTTATATTATACATAAAAAAAGTTATTTGGCTAAGAAGTTTTGCGGTTTCACCAAAACCATAAAACTTAGGGTACAATACTGTTTATGAATAGAACAATAGAGTTGGGTTGTATCAATACATTGAGATTGGATCGTTTTACGGCTCCTGGAGCGTACCTTATGAGTGAAGATGGCTCTGATGTATTGTTGCCAAATCAGTATATATTAGATGAGATGCAGCTAGATGATCTTCTTGATGTATTTATATATACAGATTCAGAAGATAGGCTTGTGGCAACTACAGCTAAGCCTAAAGCAATGCTTAATGAGTTTGGTATGTTTGAAGTTGTTGATGTGGCAAAGTTTGGTGCTTTTGTTGATTGGGGTCTTCCAAAAGATCTACTTGTGCCAAAAAATAGACAGAAGAAACCATTTAAGATTGGCGATAAGAGATTTTTAAGAGTTGTAAAAGATACTCAAAGTGAGCGACTTATTGGTGTGGAGAAGATCGGCTCATACCTAAGTACAAATCCTAAAGGATACCATCAAAATCGTGAAGTTAAAGCTCTTATCATAGCATCAACACCACTTGGATTTAAGGCTATTGTTGATGATAAGTTTGAAGGTATGTTTTTTGCCAATGAGATTTTTACCGAAGTGGTTGTTTCCCAGACATATAAGGCTTTTGTAAAACATGTAAGATCAGATGGGCATTTTGATCTATCTATGCAGAAGATTGGTACAGTTGCAAGAGCTAGTGATGATACAGAGTCTATTATGCAGAAGTTAGAGCAAAATGGAGGCTCTCTTCCTTATAGCTCCAAAAGTGATGCCACTCTTATAAGCAAAAACTTTTTTATGAGTAAAAAAGCATTTAAAAGAGCTCTTGTTGTGTTGCAGCAAGAGGGTAAAATTATCTTAAAAGATAGTGGCATATATCGTGCCTAAACCCTAAAGTAGATATGATACTCAAACTTCTGCTCTCCCGTTTGCAGTCTTCCTTGTAGCTGCTGGACTGAGAGATGTAGTAGTCTTAAGCCAAAGCCTTCTTTGCTATCTGTATTGATCTCTTCACCAGAGTCTTTGTAGTGTAGCAAGTATCTATCAGCATCTTTTGTCAGCTCTATAGTAATCTCTCCTCTATCTTTGGGGAATGCGTATTTTAGTGAGTTTGTTATGAGCTCGTTGAGTATGATACCTAGATGAATGATGGTGTTGCTGCCAAAATAGATATTGTCAATATTCAACACTATATCAATCTTTTTAGTAGGGGTTAAATTGACGATATGTGCTACAAGTTTTTCTGTATATGTGTGAAAATTCACATTGCCTAAATCTTGACTCTGATAGAGCAGTTCGTGTACCAAAGAGATAGATCTTATGCGTAGAGTGTTTTGTTGAACAAAGTTCTGTATCTCCATGGAGCTAGACTCTGGAGCCTGTAGTCCTAAGATAGATGTCATAAGATTTAGATTGTTTTTTACACGGTGGTGAATCTCTTGAAGTAGGTATGTCTTCTCTTCATTAGCTTGTGCTAAAAGTCTATTTGCCTCCTCAAGAGAGTCATAAAACTGATTGGTAGATTTATGATAGACTACACTAAAGCTCATGGCAAAAAGAAATATGATGGATGTTACAGCAATAAATGCATCATTTTGAAGGTATGGATATAGCTCTTTATGGGCAAAACCATAGCCAAGCAGAAGTGCAAATAGAAGTAAAAATAGCGCACCATGTCGCATAAATGTTCTAGTGTTTAAGACAATAGACGCTGAGAGTGGCACAAGGATGATCTGTATGATCTCAAGTCCATACCCTAGATGGTATATATAAAAAAATAGAAAAAATGAGATAAACCAAAATAGCAGAAGAGAAGAGAAGTTCACATCATGTCGTCTCTCATAATCAAACATAATCAATGCAACAACAAGTATGGCAGCAACATCAAGCGCAGCAATTGTGTACTGCTCTACCCAGAACCTTAAGATGCCACCTATGGATGTGACAAAGAAAAATAGTGCAAAATAGCCATAAAGAAATCTCTCTTTTGGCTTTTGGTAGTGTTTTATATTTAACATATTACTGTTTACCTTTTTAGATAAAAAATTATAGCAGAAGACTTAAAACTCCAAGCCACCACCAAAACTACTTAAAAAATTTGGATCCACAAAGCCACTCATAGCACTCAAGTTTCTAAGAGCTACTACATCATCTTTGCTACTTATATCTTGTGGGCAGGCCGCACTACACTCTCCACATAGAGTGCACTCATATATGCCATCAGTTTGCAGTAGAGATAAGATCGGTATCTCATCTTTACATCTAGCGTCTTTGAGATATCTCAGTGCTCTTGTAAATGTAAATGGTGCTATAAAGTTGTGATTGACCTCATATACAGGACATGCACTAAAGCATGCCATGCAGAGTATGCAGTTACTTTGAAGCTTTGTTGCTGCTTCACTCTCTTGCGTTAGCTCTATCTTGTCTGATTGTGGTATAAGCCAAGTCTGTACCTTCTGATTGAAGCTTAGTGGATAGTGTGAATCTACCACAAGGTCACGAATCACTTTGGTGTTGCGCAGAGGCTCTATGACCTCGCCACCAACCAGTCTATGTGCACATGCTAATCTCTCTTTAGAGTCTACTCTAACAGCACAACTTCCACAGACACTAGAGCCACAGCTAGAGTTATATGATAGAGTGCGATCTAGCTCACTCTTGATGTACTTTAGAGCCTGCAGTAGGGTTGGGTTTTCAAGAGGGATCTCATACTCTCTTAAATTATCTCTTTTTATATAAATAGTCATCATCTACTCCATATAGTGTGCGCCACAACTACTCTCTCTTTTTAGTGCAGCTTGTATGATCTGTCTGCTTAGATAAAGAGAGTTTAGAAACTCTAAAAACTCTACTAACTCCGTGTTATAAGTCTTGTTAGTATCTAAAACACCCATCTGCTCTACTCTTTGACTCATCTGCTCTACTATTTTTAAAGCCTCTGTTAGCTTAGTTTTTGAGCGTTTTATGCCAACATGAGAGTACATTGTGCTATTTAAAAGTCTTCTCTCATGGTAGAAGTTGATCGTAGCATTCTCATTAAAGAGGCTGTCTATAAACTCTTTATTGTTTGTAAGATCTATGTCTGAAGTGATCTGGCTTATAGGTGCTTTGAGTGCATTTTCAGCAGCAATAGTTGCAAATACTACCAGCTCAAGCAGAGAGTTGCCACCAAGTCTATTTGCACCATGGACTTTATGGTTGGCGCACTCACCAGCTACAAACAGAGCTGTTATGGCTGTTTGTGTTTGGTTATCACACTGTATGCCTCCCATGCTATAGTGTGCTACTGGTCTAATGGGCATAGGTTTATCTACAGGATCTATATTTTCATATAGTTTTGATAGCTTGCGCTCTTGAGGCAGGTGTTTGTCTATAAAATCCTCTCCTAAGTGGGTTATGTCAAGGTAGACATCTTCACCATCAATCATCTTATCGTATATTGCTCTAGCTACCTTGTCGCGCGCATCTAACTCATCCGTGAAGCGCTTCATGTTGGAGTCTAGCAGATACCCACCCTCTCCTCTAGCACTCTCCGATATAAGCACAGAGCTATTTTTTAGAGCTGTTGGGTGAAACTGTACAAACTCTAAGCCATCACTCATAGCTCCTGATCTTAGAGCCACTGCTATGCCATCACCTGTTGTATTAGATGCGTTTGTGCTATACTCTCCATATAGACCACAGTAGCCACCTGTAGCTAAGATAGTTGCATTAGAGTGAAACTGCTGTAGAGAAGATGTTCTGATATCTAGCGTAACTACACCTCTACAGATACCATCTTCAACAATCAAATCTATTAACATCTGTTCACATACAAACTCTACACCCACCCTAAGGCACTGGTCATATAGTGTATGTAGTATCTTTAGTCCCGTGTAGTCTTGCGCATAACAAGCTCTAGCAGCAGATGCTCCACCTAGCATTCTCTGTGCTATAGTATTGCTACTATCTCTACTAAATGGAACACCAATCTTATCTAGCCACTCTATAGCTTCTGGTGCTGCTCTACACATAAGCTCTACCATTTTACTATCTGCTTTGCCAAGTGCTGATTTGAGTGTATCTTGTATGTGTAGCTCTACTGAATCTGCACTGTTTATGGCAGCATTGATGCCACCTTGCGCCATACATGTTTGTGAATTGGTTGGACGCTGCTTACACAATACGGTTACGCTAGCCCCAAGCTCTTTGGCTTTGATCGCAGCTACTAGACCAGCACCTCCAGCACCAACTATGATGATTTTGCTATTTTGCATTGATATACCCCATAAGCTCTCTTGTCGCCTCCATATTTTTAATCAAGAATCTTACCTCAATTCTCCTAGATGCATTTTTATCTTCTATGTTATCCAATACTATTGGTTCAGCGTATGATCTACCACTAGCACTAAGGTATTGTCTAAACAGCTTTTGATTTTGTGGATACTCTGTGTAGAGAAACTTCATCACGCTCATAGCACGCTCTTGTGATAGTGTTAAATTGTATAGATATGAGCCATCTGAATTGGTATGTCCTTCAATGATCACTCTATCTATCTGTTTTGCTATCTCTTTATCGTTAAGTAGCGTATCTATGTATCGCCCTAGTGTCTGCTTAAGAGCTTTTTGAGACTCTAGTTTTAAAGATGAGCTTCCCTGCTCAAATAGTATATTTGATGAGAGACTAAGTGCACCAGTGTGTGGGTTGATGCTCATGTTGGAGCCTAGTTTCTGTTTGAGATGTTGGACTACTTTAACTTTTATGCCTGTTAAGTTTTTAATTTTGATACGAGTTAGATTTAGATCTTCTACTACACTTTGATACTCTGCATTTTTAAGAAGAAGTATCTTTTGAAGAGCTTGTAGCTCTTGATCTTTAAGTGCCAATATATGTTTATTTTGCTCTTGAGTGATAGTTAAGTTATCTTCTGAACTCTTTAGCGCCACTCTTGTAGAGTTTAGATCTAAGTTTAGCACCTGTGTGATACTTAACATCTTATCTAGGCTCTGATCTTTTTCAAGAAGTAGATTTTTAAGTGTCTCTATCTCTTTTGTGCTTAGTTTGCTCTTTTGATGCTCTTTTGCTAGATCATCATTTAGTAACACAATAGTAGAGTTTAGCTCACCAACTTGACTCAAGGCTAGTTTAAGATTTTTACGAGTTTTTACAAGAGTGTCACTCTCTAGCTTCAGGTCTGTACGGATACTCTGTAGATCTTGACGCAAAAGTACACTTTTTACTACAATGGCACCTATAAGCAAGATAAACACAAAGAGTATACCCGCCATAAGATCAGCGTACGATATCCAAAAATTTTGCTCTTCAGAACGCTTGTCTCTAATCACAACTAGCTCTTATCTTTAAAGTCAGATATGATCTGTGTTGTCTGTTTATCTACTGCTTGTAGTGCCTCTTGAAGTTTTTTTAATACCTTCTCATCAAGAGAGTCTAGATGTCTACTTAAGTTCTCTCCTAGCCCATCTAGTTCTGATTTGAGTTTATCTATGTTGCCAACTACACCACTGTAGAGGTTTTCTATATTTTGAGCATTTAGGTTTTGAAGAGTTGTGTTGAGTGCCTCTACACTCACTGCTAACTCTTTAGCTACAGCTGCACTAGCGCCGTTTTGTACAGCAAGCTCTTGATGTTGTAAGTTTGTGGTTGTGCTACTTTGTGTTATGTTTTTTGTTAGCTCTTTTAGTGATGATATCATCTGTGCTAGTTCAGCTGTTAAATCTCTCTGTTGTAGTGCAAATAGATTGAGTTTCTGCCTGCTCTCATCTAGTATAATGCCTACCCCTTTAGCACTTGACAACTCCTGTTCTATAATCTGTTCAAACAGCTCCATTCTCTGCTCTAGAGTCTTGTTGAGAGAGTTGGTAAACTCTGATGATGCGATATTGTCAAAAACATAGTTTAACCTCTCATAATTTTCTAAACTTTTTCTAAAGTAGACCTGTTCAACCTCCTCTTTTTGCCAGAAAAGATCTGCTGTGTCGTATTTGATAGTGTTGATGTCTAAGTCTAACTTACTAAGACCACTCTTCTCAAAAAAGATCCACCATATAGAGAGAAATATACCATATATAGAGATATAAAATGCTGTTCCAACACCACCTAAAAGAGTTGATATCTCATGCTCTAGCGCCTCAGAGCTCTGTGATGTAAAATCTGGCATAGACATAGCAATGCTTATAAATGTACCTAAGATACCAAGAGTTGGAAAGATTCCAGATGCAACTGATGAGAAGTTGTCATTGCGCATTGTTAGAAGATGGTTTTGTAAAAAATCATCAATTGACGCAGATGCTTTTTGAATACCACCTATATCAAGAAGATTTCTGTTTATAAATTGCATCAAGTCTTGTTGGATATTTAGAAATCCAGATCTAAATTTACAGACCGCATAATAGGCATTGTGCTTCATAAAAAATAGATATATAACAAATATAGCACTAAGCATGACAATGCTATGTAGTTCAACCCTAAAGTTCAATACATCTAAAAATCCCAAATAGGCAAAAATTAGTAAGATTAATGGTAGTGATACAAGCCATATAGAGCGCAAAATACAGCTTTTGCCCCTTTTTGTAATCTTGGCAGTAAGCTCTATGAATTTATCTTGAGTAACCATTTTGCCCCCTTCTTATTTGTGCCATGTTACTTTAAGATAGGTAAATAGCTCATAAAGCTTACTCTGGTATAATACATCTCATGACAACAGTTCTTCCAACATCTAGGGCTATTAGAGAACAACTTTTAGAGCTTAAAAATAGCAACCAACTTATAGATCGCTTTATCACCATAGGTGACCTATTTGAGCGTGCTGTTATGGTTGATGAGCTACTGGTAACCGATGATGATCATAGGGTATTGATGCTGCTTGATGCCTCATCTTTCGATAGTTTTCAAGAGCTACATATAGAGCGTAATTTTTTTACATTTATACGCAATAGCAGATATATTTTTGGGCTATACAGAGAGCTATTTTTAGAGCTTGTTTGCATAGAGAAGCTTGAGCTAGAAGATACTTATGAGGATGCTGTAGAGCATGTGCAGATATTGATACATCTTTTAGATCGATATAAAGAGATATGTAAAATACAAGGTGTAGTTGATCCTATATTTGTGCCAAACATATATAGACTCAATAAAGAGTGGGTAGAGGGGCTTGGGGTCTTGATGCTAAAAGAGCAGGGCTATTTGAGTAATTTTGAACTAAAAGTCATAAAGGAGATGGCTGCTATTATACCTGTATATCTAGAGTTCTATGCAAATCAATTCAATACTAAAATGCAACAAAAACTGTCTCAAATGGGTCTTGATATTAAGAGCGGGCAGGTGTACACCATAGATCTCTCAAATCACACCATATTAGATACTAAGCCATTTCAGTTAAACACAAATATCTCATGTACCCCGCTATCTAGCGTATTGTTGCAGGTGGCTTTTGTAAAACAGAAGATTTATGAGATGATAAAAGAGGGCATAGAGGCTCAAAATATAGTCGTTGTGCTTCCTTATGAGCATAGGTGTGAGCTATTAAGAGAGTTTGATGATGGGTATTTTAATTTTGCCATGGGGTATGCGCTACAAAATTCTCATTTTGTACAGATATGTGAAGCCCTTGTAAGCTATGCGCAAGATGGAGGAGTTCAAACTGAGGCGCGCATTAAAAGGTTAAAAGTTTTAGATGCAAAAGAGTTTCTTAGTAGGTGTAGCACTAAGAGTACGCCAGATGAGTTTTCTCTATTGGTGCACACGCTACTAGAGCAGGAGAGTAGCGATGAGGTTAAAGAGATTGTGCTGGAACAGCTATTCTATTTTGAACAGCTACTTCTTAAGCTAGATAAGCAGCCTCTTTTAAGTCTTATGAGGCTCTTTATAAATCGTCTAAAAAAAGAGAGTATTGATGATATTGGTGGCGGAAAGATTACAGTCATGGGGTTGCTTGAGACAAGAGGGTGCCGTTATGATGGAGTAATTATCATAGACTTCAACGACTCTTTTGTGCCTCATAGAAGTGAAAAAGATCTATTTATCAATACCGCACTAAGAAAGAGTGTAGGGCTTCCTACTTCAAGAGATAGAGAGGATCTGCAGAAGTTCTACTATCATCAACTCATACATAGCGCCCAACATGTAGAGATAGGTTATGTAAGTAGTGAAGATACAAAGCCTAGTAGGTTCTTAAAAGAGCTTGGCATAGAGCCTAAAGTTGGGTATAGTGATACAGCTTATGCTAGATTGCTATTTTCATCAAGCCCAAAAAGAGCAGATAATCAGCGATCAATAGTTGAGCACTATGACTTTGCTAGCAGGGCATTATCAGCAACTTCACTAAAGATATTTTTAGAGTGTAAGAGAGCATATTATTACAGATATATTCAGAAAATTAGAGAACATGAGATTGCGCAAGATATGCCAAAAGAGCATGAGATGGGCAGTAGACTTCACGCTGCTCTATATAAAGTCTATAGCGCAAAAGATCACTACAGTAAACCACAAATCCTTAAAGCAGATATAGCTAAAGCACTAGCATCTGTTATAGGAGAGAGTGAGATTGAGAAGTTTTTAAGTTCGGTATGGCTTAAAAGATTAGAGAAATTTTGTACTCTTGAGATCGATAGGTTTAGACACTCTAGAGTCTATCTTTGTGAGAAACAGCTAAATTTAAACTACGGCAGACTAAGACTAGAGGGTCGCATAGACCGCATAGACATAAACTCTGATCTGCTAGAAGTGCTAGATTATAAAAGTGGCTCCATTACCACATATAACAACAAGAGCGTTGAGAGTGCTACAGATTTTCAACTAGAGTTTTACTACCTTTTAGCATCAACGCTCGGTGAGGTGAAGATGTCTGGTTTCTATGATCTTCAAAACTCATCTATCATTACTGAGCCACTATTTGCAAGAAAATTAGAGCTATTAAAAGAGCATCTATCTGCTCTAAATCAACCTCAAGAGATCTCATTTGATCTGTGTGAAGATATCAAACAGTGCAGATACTGTCCATATACCAATCTTTGTGATAGGGTAAAAGTTTGAGTAGGCTAGAGCCATTTGAAGCACTTAGGGCGAGTGCTGGAAGTGGTAAGACTTATGCCCTTGTTTCACGGTATGTGGCGCTACTGCTTCGTGGTGTAGATGCTGATGAGATGCTAGCGCTCACATTTACCAATAAGGCTGCCAATGAAATGCATGAGCGTATAATCAAGACAGTAACCCTATTGCCAGAGTGTGATGAGATTGCACTGATTGAGGAGCTAAGCGGATTAAGTAGAGCGAAGATCATAGATCAGAAAAGTACCTTATTGCAAAAGCTACTTCGATCCAATATGCGTGTAATGACGATAGATAGCTTCTTTTCAACTATTGTAAGAAAATTTGCACTTCACGCTTCACTGATGCCAGACTACTCAACCTCTGGCTCGGAACATAAGCTAAAAGTATTGAATCAATTTTTAAAATTATGTCATCTTGAGGGTAGTAGTGGGGCTCTTGTGCAGATGATGTTAATGCAGCGCAAAAGTGTAGGCAGTATCGTAGAACTTTTGGATGCTCTGTATATCAAAGAGCCGGAGCTGAGGCATTTGAGCTACAAAAATATAGACATAGTCCCCTATGAGAGTGCCATCATGAGTGAAGCTACTTGTATGCAACAGCTCTTTAGAGATAAAAATCTTCCGCTTTCAGCAGCAAAAACTTTAGAGTTTAAGAGCATACAAGAGCTTTTAAAGAAGAGTTGGATAACCAAGCCGAGTATGAACTACTGGAGTTTTAAAAAGTTTTATGAGCCGCAGATGGATGATCTGCTCCATAAGCTCCAAGACAATATAGTGTACTATTTAAAAGCTAAAGAGCAGACCTATTTTCACAACCTTCTTAAGCTTTTGAGTATCTATAAAAGTGCAAGATTGATGATATCAAAAAGTCAAAATGCCTTATCGTTTGATGATGTCAGTACGATAGCATACTATCTACTTCAAGAGCGTATAGATAGGGAGTTTTTATATTTTAGACTAGATGCAAAGATATCACATCTACTTCTGGATGAGTTTCAAGACACCTCTGTGTTGCAGTTTGAGATTTTGCGTCCAATTATTGATGAGATATGTTCAAATAGAAGTGAAAATATTGAAAAATCACTATTTTTAGTAGGAGATACAAAGCAGTCGATCTATAGGTTTCGCGGCGGCAAAAAAGAGCTCTTTGAAGCAGTGACCAACAGATATAAATTATCACAAAAGAATCTTACAGTTAACTACAGAAGTTCAAGTAGCGTAGTTAAGTTTGTCAATGATACATTTCGTGATAAAATCAATGGCTACATAGATCAAGAGGTAAATGAGGGTCAAGTGATAGGGTGTGTAAAAATCACTCAAACAGATGAGATATTGGAGAGTACGCTGTTAAGTGTACAGAGATTACTTGAGCAAGGTGTTGAACTAAATGATATCGCCATACTGTGCATCAACAATAAAGATATAGCCGCTATAGATGAGTGTCTACAACTTAATGGCATTGCTACAATCACTCAGACCACTAGACTACTGATAAATCAAAAAAGCATTAGAGCTATGATTGAGTATCTAAAATATTGCTACTTTAAAGAGTCGATATACGCTTACAACTTCTGTGCTATTGTCAATATAGAGCAGCACTTACCAGCGCATGCAGATATCAGAAAAAAGAGCATGATGCATATCTTGAAGAGTGCTATAGAGAAGTATGGGTTGTTTTATGATGAGATGGATATGGTGCTATTTCTTGATGCTATAGATAGCTTTGAAGATATAGATAGTCTTATTTTTGAGTATGAGCATCTACAGGCAAAAGCCTACAGCGCATCTATCAAAGGTGTGCAGATTATCACTATCCATAAGTCAAAAGGTTTAGAGTTTAAGGCAGTTATTTTGATGGATAGGCTTGGCAAGAAAAATAACAGAGGTGATGATATCATCTTCTCCTATGATGGCATACACCTCAAGTCTCTACACCTTAGAAGTAAGTTGCGACTAGAGCTAGATCCGCAATATCAAGAGATACTTCAGGATGAGCAGAGACTGCAACTAGATGATGAGCTCAATACTCTTTATGTGGCAGTTACGCGAGCTAAGGAGCATCTATATATCATCAGCAAAGCCAAAGACTCTCTATTTGAGCCACTAAAACTAACAGAGACAGTACTTGGTAGCGAGATAGGCATCAGCAGCGATCAAAAGAGTAAAAGTAGCATACTAGAAGAGATAGAGTATCATCCACTTACATTAGGCTCACAGCAGGAGCTACTTCAACAGGAGAGACAAAAACAGAACTTTACCGCTAAAAACTATGGTGTAGCTCTACACTATACACTAGAGATGATGAACCAATTTAACTCCAACTCTCTAGACTTTGCCCTACAGGCAACAGCAAATCGTTACGGCACAACAGTGCAAGTTGGTGCACTAGAGTCTATGCGCAGGCGCATAACATCACTCATATCTTGCAGACAGTTCAATACTCTTGTGCAAGATGCTAAAGTACACAAAGAGCAACCCATAACATACAATAAAAAACTATACTACATAGATCTTCTTATTGAGAGGACAGATAGATGGATAGTTCTAGATTATAAAAGCTCATTAACAGATAGTCATAAACATCAAGAGCAAGTGCAACTATATAGAACAGCCATCTGCTCTATAGTAGGCATGCAGACAGATGCATACTTATGCTATCTTCTCGAAGATGAGGTAAAAATAGTACAAGTTTTACCAAGGTAGTTATGAAATGCTCAAGATTCAGTAGCGCCCATCTAACAGCCTCTTTTTTATCTACACAACCAACACCTCTACCTTAAGGGACACACTGTCCTTTTAATGGATTATGGAACAATTAACAGAACACTTTGTCCCATTAATCCCCATTTCAGTGAAAAAAGGACACTTATTTTTTAAGCATACTGACATAAAAATCATAATAACATTAACAACTATGGTAATTTGACACATTATCGATAATTAACAGACATTTAGTGTGTCCGTTAATTTGTATATACGGAGTTATTATGATATAGTGTTCCTTTGATAAATAGTTAGCCAAATAATGAGGGAATCATGAGTAGTTTTGGGTATCCAAAATACGGAAAGAGGCAAAGAACTGGTAAATCTGGTGAGTCATTTGTAGATTATTTTGTACACCAAATCTTGGGTTGGATATATCGCCCTGTCCACCAGGAATCAGATTTTGGGATTGATGGCTATATAGATATTGTAAATAACGGAAATGTAACTGGCCAAACTATTGGCGTTCAAATTAAGTGTGGTGATTCCTATTTTAATAAAAAAACAGATGGCCTAATTAGATATGAAGGAAAGAACAAGCATTTAAACTATTATACAAATTCTAATACCCCTATTATTTTAGTTGTGCTGAATAGTGATTGCAGTGAAGGACAATGGGTTGAATTTAATCCTAGTATTACATCACCATGTAAGTATGGCTGGTGGATTGAAGTGCCAGATAATAATTCATTAGAGGTACAGGCAAAAAACAAATGGGAGCTTATTGCTGGCCCAGCACCTGATAATACAGAACAACTTGAACAGTCTTGGAAAATAAATAATACCTTAGATGAATGTGACTTTGGTGTATACGTAATTCCAAAAGAAGATGTTCTATCTTTAGATTATTCTGGGATCAAAGATATAATAAATAGGCTGTCTCGAAATAAAAAAGCACTAATAAATAATAGGGGTACACTTGAGGTCTTAATTGATGGATTTAACACCGATCCAAGAGAGGCATATGAAATACCTGAAGTCAGAAACTGGTATTGCGAAAGTATAAATGTAGGCATTCCTTGGTTTTACTTCTTAGGTGAGCAAGCTAAAGGGATGGGCTTAACAGTTCTTCTATTTTCATGTTGTGATATTAAAGTAAAATCCAAAGAATCTGGTAATACTTATGTTGAAATACAAGATCCTGACCAAGTAATGGAGTGGCTAAATCATAATTTTAACAATCTAAATGAATTTACTGATGAAAAAGTTATTCCAGAAGAAATTAACAAAGAAATGTCAGAAAGAGCTTTTTCTATTGTCCGTGGAAAATTGCAATAAAAATGGTTAACAAGCAAATGGTATCAACAAGTTAAGAAAAACAATACAAAATTAGAAGAAATATTAGATCAATATTTTGATACAATTTATATAATAATTACTGAAAATGATAAAGTTGTATTACCTACCAAAATGTCAAAAAACTAACAACCATATACAAAGTACAACAAAACGGAGAAAAAAATCCGTATCCCCAACCGACATTTTGGATGAGCAAAGAAACTTGCTATCATGAGAACTAGAAAAACGGTTGTGAGCAGATACAGATTTTTTTACTCGACCGTTGTGTATTAAAGTCGAAACAGATATAATAAAAGGAACGATATGGGGAATACATATGGAGTGCGATTCGTGCTCGTTATAAAGTTAATTATAATCTACCTATTTACCCATATTGTTGTATAGCATATGAATTTAAATCAATTAAACTCATTAGACATAATCTCAAAAAGTTTTAATATACCTTTAGAGTTTTTACAATCTATCTCCAAAAATCTAAAATCTAAAAAATATATTGAACTTTTTGATATACCTAAAAAAAACCAAAAACGCATAAAAAAATATAGAGAAGTCATAAAAATCAATAGTCCATATAATCTATTTTATAAAGAATTACTACACATTATAGAACAAGAAATAGAACAGAATAAAACTTTTTTTATCAGTAATATAGCACATGGATTTATCAAGGATAGAGGTGTATTGACAAATGCCAAACAGCATTTAAATAAAAAGTATTTATTTAAAATTGACATCAAAAACTATTTTAAATCAATCACAAAAGAAAGTATAAAAAATGTTTTTTTAAAACTTGAATTTTCTAAAGATGGAGCAGAAATTTTTTCAAATTTATGTACATTTGAAGATATATTATATGAAGGCTTTAATACCAGTCCCATATTGGCAAATTTGTATTGTTTAAATTTAGATTTAGAACTTAAAAGTTTAGCTGATGAATATAAAGTAGGAATAAGCAGATATAGTGATGATATAACTTTTTCATCTGATAACAATAGTTTTCCGCCACTAAATGCTATTAAAGATATTTTTGATAAATATAATTTTAAAATAAATGAAGAAAAAACTATAAGTTTAAAATATGGACAACCTCAATATGTCACAGGACTGAGTATATCAAATAACAAATATCCAAGAGTTCCCAAAAGAATGAAACGAAAAATTAGGCAAGAATTATACTATCTAAATAAATATCCAGAAAACTATTTTAATATTGAAGATGGTTATTCACAACTTAGAGCTATATATGGGAAGATTGTTTATATACTAGGAATTGAAAAAATATTAGGTAAAAAATACCAATCAGACTTTATAAGTATATTAGAAAAAAATAACATATATTTAGAAGATCTTTATATGGATGCTTCACAAAAAAAGAGTGGTATATTTACATATCATTACATTGATGAAAGTGAAACACCTGATAAAAAAACATTGATTTTGTCACTTATTTCAATAAATGGAGATTTTTTAAAAAATACTATTTCTGATAAATTAACTTTGTTACAAAATGACTTAGTTTCAGACCTAAGAAATGGACTGACTGATAATCAGAAAAGCAAACTTTTTCATTATTGTGAAGATAATATAATGGTGAAAGAAAGATATATACCAATATTGAGAGAGTTAAATATAGAAGCACAAATAATGTTTAAGTCTGAGCAAAGGTCAATGGATAAACTAGGTAAAGGAGTCTATCAAAAAAACTATTATGCCTTATTTAATAGTTTGATGAAAAATGTATTAAGAAGATACAAAAACAACACTAACATAATCACGGTTGAAGAAAATTCTAAAATTCCACTAAAAGAACTAGAAAAAATTGTTCAGATGAGAGATAGTTTTTTCCCAAATACAGTAGTAAAAAAAAGTGGGAAAGATGATATTTTATTGTCCATTCCAGACTATATTTTAGGTATAGTAAGAGATTGTATGAAAAAGAATTTTTCAGAAAGATTAAGCAAATTAAAAAAAGAGCAAACACTAAAAGAAAATACAAAATTCTATGAAATTTCAGACAAAATAAGGTTAATTGCAGATTTAACTAATAATCAGTTTTTTACTCGACAAAATAATAATAAGATGGATTGCTTAAAATTAAACAGTTACATACACAACAAAACAGAGTAGCCAATAAATTATAAATATAATAGGTGATTTTGGATAGAATACCATAATAAAGGATTAGTAGAATGAGTATAATAACAATACAATATTTTAAAGAATATAGAAAAGAACTAGGTTTTACAAATCAAGGTGATGTAAAAAAGTTTTTTGCAGGAAAAGATATAACACCTACCGTAGATTACAATTATATTGAATTATTAAATACTAGACTTATTGAAATAATTAAAAAAATAAATTCATTGGTTTCAAACGAAATTAATTTTAATAATATTGATGAATTTTGTACAAATAATGTAAATGTAGTTTTCGATAAACTAAAAGATAATAATATTATTCAAAGATTAAATAATCAAGGAAGAAGACCTGAACAAGTATATTTTTCATGGATGAGAGGTTATATAATTTCAAATTATTTTTTAAAAGCACTAAGTAAAATATTTAAAGTAAGTCTTGACAATATTTCATTAATTGGAGATGATGATTTAGTAAATATCGAATCGTTCAAAAGAACACCTACAGCTGATTTAGAAATTTTATTAAATAATGGTAATAAATTAAGAATTGAAGTTCAATCTGGTTTTGTTGGTGTTAATGATATTAAACAGCATAAAGTATTAGAAGCAAAAAGAATTTTTCAAACAGAGGGTATATCATCTTTAGCAATTCATTTTGATCTATTTAATGGTCAGGTAGCATTTATAAAGCTAGATGAAATAGAAGATGATAGTGTAAATTGGATTACACGACAACAGATGGAAGGTCAAACTGTTTTTAATATAGACCAAAATTATTTTACATGGAAACTAACTGAAATACCTCCATTATTAGAAGATATATTCCAGAGTTAAATATGATAAGTCAGAAATTTAAAGCTTTAGATTTATTTGCAGGAGTGGGAGGTCTTAGTTATGGATTTGCCCATGATAAAAATTTTGAAATTATAGCAGCCAATGAAATTTTATCAGATATGGCACAAGCATATTCTCTAAATCATCCAACTGTTAAAATGTATAATTGTGATATTAAAGATTTTGGTATTAAAAATCTTTCAGAAGACTTACAAATTAAAAAAGGGGATATCGATTTAATTGTTGGTGGTCCACCATGTCAAGCATTTTCAACAGTAGGAAAAAGATTAATTGATGATCCAAGAGGTCAACTTTTTCAAGAATACTATAGAGTTTTAGAAGAATTAAATCCTAAGGTATTTTTATTTGAAAATGTTAAAGGTCTTTTATCGATGCAAAAAGGTGAATTACTAAAAACAATATTATCACTTTTTAAATCATTAGGATATAAAGTTAAATATGATATTTTAAATTCAGCAGATTATGGAGTACCACAAATTAGAGAAAGGGTTATAATTATTGGCACAAAGTTAAATCAAGATTTTAAATATCCAGAACCAACACATTCAAATGAAAATAATAATATTTTTAATCAAAATTTAAAACCATATTTGTCATTATCGGAAGCTATTAGTGATTTACCTTTTATCAAAAGTAATGAAGAAAGTTTTGAATATAACAGTGAACCACAAAATAATTTTCAAAAATTAATGAGATTTAATGCATCAAAAAAATTAATGGATCATAATGCACCAAAAAATAATGATAAGTTGGTAAAACTTATGGAATGTCTACCTGATGGTGGTACACCAGCAGATGTTCCTGAAGAATTACGACCAAAAAGTGGATTTAAAAATACATATTGTAGATTATGGTGGGAAAGACCTGCTCCAACAATTACAAGAAATTTAAGTACACCATCATCTTCAAGATGTATTCATCCTAAAGCACCAAGACCTTTAACTACAAGAGAAGGGGCAAGAATACAATGTTTTCCAGATGATTACATTTTTTATGGGTCAAGAAGTTCTAAAAATTTACAAATTGGTAATGCTGTTCCTACTTTTTTATCAATTGCTTTGAAAGAATCAATTAAACGGCATTTAGAAACAGACAACAAAACCTAGCAACGAACACTAAAGTGTCGTTGTAGTCAACCGTTATACGATAGAGGGTTGATATATGGAAAAAATCAAAATTTTCTTTGTTATTATTGTTGGAATACTTTTAATTCCTTTCTATGCAATACGTTATATTTTTCAGGGTATAAGTCTA
>JAMONY010000007.1 GCA_027066325.1 Helicobacteraceae bacterium
AATGCTATCTTTCCAGTTGGACTTATCGCAGCGGTGCCTACAGTAAGCCCAGCTTTTTTGATCACGCCTACTGGTTTTGGTACGGTGTATGAGTTTTATCAGGTTGTAGATGGTGCGGTGGGTGTTAGATTGATAAATAGAGACCTTATGATGGGTATAGGATATCGACCTTGGATAGGCGATGTTTTAGATGCCGATAGGCTTTTACTAGAAGATGTCACAACATTTACAATGCAAAAAGCTGGTGACATTATCAAGATACAGATCTGTGTTGAGAACAATAACTTTTTAGGTGAAGGGAGATACTCAGTATGCAAAGAAAAAGTCGTATTTTAAATAGGGGCGGTTTTGCTATGGTAGCAGCTGTCTTTTTGCTCATCCTTATCGCTTCGCTACTACTTCAGATGCTCTCTTCAACCGCTAAAAGTTCGCAGCAGAACATCAACACATACCTTAGTGAGCAAGCAGTACTGTTAGCATATGGGGCAACAGAGGATGCTATACTAACTATATCTGCAACTGATCCTAATGCTGGTTGTATTCAGAATACGGTTCGTACTTATCCAGAAAATAATCCTATTTTTAACATAACAACAACTATAAGATATATCTGGGCAAACAATACTGCCTTAGCAATCAACACACCAACAGGTGCTGGTTGCAGTAACTATATCGCTGATACTGCGGGAGTACAACCAGAAAATGAGCTTGTAAGCGCGATTAGTAGCGGTGCGGCCATGATAGATGTGAGAGTCGTTTCCAATAATGCTAATCTACAATTAACTGAAAATATAGTATTTTTTAAGAGAACTCTGCAGAAGCTATAGTGCATCTAAGTGTAGAAGATAGTACTAAGTTTAAACGGCTCAAGATCAAAGAGCCTCTTGAGCTTGCTATCTTGGCTCCACATAAGTACGAAGATAGGCGGTTGAAAAACTCTATAGAGCTAGATAGAGATCAGGCTATAGATGTGAGCATTAAAAGCATACACAAAGGAGCTACTCTAACAACCATAGAGCTCTACTCTCACAATTTAGAGATCGATCTAGAGGCTCTGCTGTTTAATCCAAAACCTTATATGTTACGAAGTTTTGTTGTTGGATCTAGAGCAATCTACTATGGGCGTATTGGTTTGACATATGGCAAGTACCAGATAGCTCACCCTCAACTACTAAAAGAGCACGGCTCTATAGTTGCAAAATATAAGAGTGCGCTTAGATCAGATGCTCTAAGTAGATTGATAAAAAAGCATATAACTAGAGAGTATCTCAATCTTGAGAAGTTGCCATCTAAGATTGTAGATACTCTGTTAAATATCCATTTTGCACTATCTATGCCTTCAGATGAGCACACTTCAGATGAGCTCTATGCGCTCAAATACACAGAACTTTTTATCTATCTAAGAGCACTTAAGAGAAGTAGGCGGTATTATGATGCTGTAGCACTAAACTCACCTTGGAGAGAGTGGGCGAAGAGACTACCTTTTAAGCTAACAGATGAACAGTTAAGTACTATAGTACAGATAGAGCAAGATCTAAGTAGATCTGTAGCAGCAAAAAGGATGGTAGTTGGTGATGTGGGCTCTGGTAAGACGATGGTGATGTTGGCATCTGCCTTGATGGCTCAGCCACATAGAAGCATCATCTTAGCACCAACTACACTTCTAGCCAATCAGCTCTATGAGGAGGCACAAACATATCTGATAGATCTTAAGATCACCCTTGTAACCTCAAAAAGCTCTAAAAATAGCTCACTACAGAGCTCAGATCTCATCATAGGTACACATGCTCTACTATATAAAGAGCTACCTCAAACAGCACTTATTATGGTAGATGAACAGCACCGTTTTGGAACAGCTCAGCGCAATAAACTCAACACTCTTGTGAGTGATGGATCTTTAAGAGCACACTATCTGCAGTTTTCTGCCACACCCATACCGCGAACACAAGCCATGATAGACTCTGCATACATAGATGTAAGCCTTATAACTACAACGCCATTTCAGAGAGATATAGAGACATCTATCATACACAGATCAGACTTTACAGCTCTTTTGAAACATATAGAGATTGAGATCTCACAGCATAGACAGGTGCTCTTGATCTATCCGCTTGTAGATGCTAGTGATGCTCTAGAGTACATGAGCTTAAATGAGGCGGCAGAGTTTTGGCAGAGTAGATTTAAGCATGTACATATCACACACGGCAAAGATAGAGACAAGGAGCAGGTTTTAGAGGAGTTTAGAGATAGTGGAGAGCTACTACTAGCTACAACAGTTGTTGAAGTGGGTATATCTCTACCTAGACTCTCTACAGTTGTCATAGTGGGTGCTGAGCGGTTAGGCTTGGCAACTCTTCATCAGTTGCGCGGGCGAGTAAGTAGAAATGGATTAAAAGGCTACTGTTATCTTTATACTAACCTCAAGCAGAGTAGCAGATTAGAGGAGTTTGTAAAGACTAAAAGCGGTTTTGATATAGCTACGCTAGATCTGCGCTATAGACAGAGTGGAGACATAGTGGGCGGTAGCATACAGAGCGGTAAAAAGTTCTTATGGGCAGATTTGAGTGAAGATGAGCAGATAGTAGCATCACTCCTTGAGCGAATCAAGGGTATCGCGTAACTTGGTGTCTAACTCAAAGAGCTCTTCTGTACGCTTAAGGTAAGCACTCAAGAGTACTTTTACATCGTTATCAGACTCTAGTAGAAAATCCTCTCTTATCTTCGACTCTATAAAGTCTGCAGATCTATCTTCAAGGTTGACTGTAAAGTTGATACGATTTATACGAAGCGTAATCTTTCTTGTCATGCTCTATTTAACCTAAGATACTCTCTATTTTACTAACAATCTGCTCAATCTCTTGATCTTTAGCTTCTATATCGGACTCTAGGGTGTCGATCTTATTGACATATGTCTCATTTTGAGCTTTAAGTGTTACGATATCTTCTCTCAACAGCTCTACCTCTTCTCTAGATCTTTGTAGATCTGCTACCAATGCAGAGACTTTGCTGCCTAACTTGTCCAATACATTGGTTGTTGGTTCGCTATTAAACATCGATCTATCTCCTTAAGTTATTGTTTGATGCAATTTTATCATAAATAGTGTGATAAAATTGCATCAATGAAAAAAAGATTTGAATTGGTATCAAAATATAAGAGTGCAGGCGATCAACCAGAGGCTATAAAAAGTCTTACAAAAAGCATACTAAGCGGCAATACTTATCAGACACTAGAGGGTGTAACTGGTAGTGGTAAAACTTTTACTATGGCAAATATCATAGAGAAGACTCAGCTTCCAACAATCATCATGACACACAACAAAACTTTAGCAGCTCAGCTCTATAGTGAGTTTAAGTCTTTTTTCCCAAATAACAAGGTTGAGTACTTCATAAGTTACTATGACTACTATCAGCCCGAAGCGTATATACCGCGCCAAGATCTGTTTATAGAAAAAGATAGCTCTATCAATGATGAGCTTGAGAGATTGCGCCTATCTACAACTGCTAACCTGTTGAGTTATGATGATGTCATAGTTGTAGCCTCTGTATCTGCTAACTACGGTCTTGGTGATCCAGAGGAGTACGCTAACATGGTGCAGGTATTGGAAGTTGGTGCAAATATAGATCAAAAACAGCTTCTTTTAAGATTGGTAGATATGGGCTATAGTAGAAACGACAACTACTTTGATGGCGGACATTTTAGAGTAAGTGGTGATGTTGTAGATATCTACCCTCCATACCTTGAAGATGAGGCGGTAAGGATAGAGTTTTTTGGTGATGATATCGAGAGTATCTACACATTTGAAGTTGTGGCAAATAAAAAGCTAGAGAGTAAGCAGAAAGTGACTATCTATGCTACTAGTCAATTTAGTGTTGGTAAAGAGAGACTCTCTATTGCCATAAAGCGAATTGAAGATGAGCTAGGAGAGAGACTAGATGAGCTTTTAAAAGCAGACAAGATAGTAGAGGCTCAAAGATTGCGTCAACGAACAGAGTTTGATCTTGAGATGTTACAGAGTGTGGGTATGTGTAAAGGGATAGAGAACTATTCACGGCATCTTACAGATAAGAAGCCAGGTGAGGCTCCATATACACTACTAGACTACTTTAACACAAAACATGATGAGTATCTAATCATAGTAGATGAGTCACATGTCTCACTTCCACAATTTCGAGGTATGTTTGCGGGAGACAGAAGTCGTAAAGAGGTCTTAGTAGAGCACGGCTTTAGACTTCCAAGCGCACTTGATAATCGCCCTTTAAAAGATCATGAGTTTATAAAAAAAGCTCCACACTATCTCTTTGTTTCAGCCACACCAGCTACTCTTGAGTTAGAGATGAGTGCAGTAAAAGCAGAGCAGATTATCCGTCCAACTGGGTTGTTGGATCCTATCATAAACATTGAGCCATCAGATAATCAGGTAGAAGATCTATATGATGAGATTCAAAAAACAGTAGCTCTTGGTGATAGAGTTCTTGTAACAACGCTCACTAAAAAGATGGCAGAGTCATTGACACAGTACTTAGCAGATCTTGGTGTGCGCATACAGTATTTACACTCAGACATAGATGCCATAGAGCGCAATCAGATCATAAGATCACTTCGTCGTGGAGACTTTGATGTGCTTGTTGGTATCAACCTACTTAGAGAGGGATTAGATCTACCAGAGGTAAGCTTTGTGGCTATTTTAGATGCAGACAAAGAGGGATTTTTACGCTCAGAGACAGCACTTGTGCAGACCATAGGCAGAGCGGCTAGAAATGAGCACGGCAGAGTGATACTCTATGCCAACAAGATAACGGGCTCTATGAAGCGCGCTATAGATATAACCAACCATAGACGAGAGCTACAGATTGAGCACAATAAAAAATATAACATTACACCTAAGACGGTAAGTAGAGTTTTAGATAGTGATCTTAAAGTAGAAGATCATGGCGAGTTGTATAGAAAAACTAAAAAGATGGATAAGCTACCAGCCGCAGAGAGACAGAAGATCTTAAAAGAGCTAAATGCTAGAATGAAGCAGGCTGCTAAGATGTTGGAGTTTGAAGAGGCAGCACGGCTTAGAGATGAGATAGCAAAAATCAAAAAGCTCTAATGAAAAAGTGGTTATAATCTATCTTAAAAAAAGGTGTTGATTGATGCTTGTAGCTCCTAGTATACTCTCTGCTGACTTTGGGAAGTTGGGTGATGAGGTTAGAGCCATCTGTGAGGCTGGTTGTGACGCTGTTCATGTAGATGTGATGGATGGGCATTTTGTGCCAAATATGACCATGGGACCTGTGGTAGTTAGTGCAGTTGCTGCTGCGGCTACCGCACCTCTTGATATACATCTTATGGTTGAGAACAACACTTTTTTTGTAGATCTTTTTGCACCCCTTAAACCACGATACATATCGTTTCACATAGAAGAGGAGAGGCATCCTCATAGATTAGCACAGTACATCAAGAGCAGAGGCATATCTCCAGCTATAGTGCTTAACCCTCACACACCACCACAAGCCATAGAGTTACTCTTGCCATATGTTGATATGGTGCTTGTTATGAGTGTCAATCCAGGCTTTGCTGCTCAGAGCTTTATAGATGTTTATGATAAGATTAAAGTGTTGAAGAGGATGATAGAAGAGGTAAATCCAGAATGTCTCATAGAGGTAGATGGCGGAGTAAATGATCAAAACATAGCCTCTTTGGCTAAAGTGGGTGTAGATATGTGTGTGGCAGGCAGTTTTGTTTTTAAGCATAAAGATGGCTACAGAAGCGCTATAGAGTCACTAAAGAGTGCTTGTGAGAGTTAAGATATGTGGTATAACTTCACTCAAAGATGCACTTAGCGCGGTTGAGAGTGGAGCAGATGCGTTGGGGTTTGTCTTTTATGAGAAGTCACCACGATATATAGATCCAGATCTTGCTAAAGAGATAACAGATCTTCTACCACCATTTGTTCAAAGAGTAGGGCTATTTGTAGATGTTGATGCAGCTCACATAGATAGGGTGTGTAAGGAGTCTGGCATGACACTAGCACAGATCCATTTTGAAGCGTCTAAAGCTCTATACGATACTCTTAAAACACCATACCTTAGAGTAGTTCGTGCTAAGATAGCTAGTGATGTTGCAAGACATGCGGACTCATATAAGATCGTAGATGCCTATTGTGCAGAGTATGGTGGAGTTGGCAAGAGACTCAATCTTGACTGGTTTAAGGGTGTAGATTGCTCTAAGATTATCTTAGCAGGCGGGCTTGATCTAGACAATCTTAAAGAGGCAGCAGAGTTTGGTTTTTATGCGCTTGATGTTAGTAGTGGAGTAGAGATAGCAAAAGGTGTTAAAGATAGTGCTAAAGTGAAGAGTTTTATAAGTAGAGCAAAGGCGTGTTAGAGTACAAAGATCTACCGCAAAACTTATGTAATGGCATCTATACAGATGAGCTAACCGCGCTCTATAAACAAGACGCACTCTTAACATTGGAGCTACTTAGTGCGCAGGGTCTGCAGATGGTTAAGAAAGATGCTCTATATCTGCCTGCTAATTGTTTAGAGTCTATAAGTCAGAGTAGATTTTGTATTGTTGACATAGAGACTAATGGCTCAAAAACATCTACTCATCAGATCATAGAGATAGGTGCTGTTAGAGTGGAGGGGCTTAAGGTTGTAGATAGGTATGAATCTTTTGTAAAGTGCAGTAAGATTTCGCCACATATTACACAGATTACAGGCATAAGCACAGATGATACGGAAAATGCTCCATCTATGCAGGATGTTATGAGTGAATTTAGACTTTTTTTAGGATCTGATCTATTTGTAGGACATGATGTAAAGTTTGATTATAGCTTTATATCTGCTATGATGTTAAGATCTTCATTACCACCTCTTCTAAACCTAAGACTATGTACTATAGCCCTAGCTGAGCGCACCATAAGCTCTTACAGGTACGGTCTATTGTATCTAAACCAGTCTCTAAATCTACATCAAGATGCCATACACCACCGTGCACTATCAGATGCTCTAACAACTGCGGAGTTATTTAAAAAGATAGTTCAAAATCTACCTCAAGATATCTATAGTGTAGCGGAGTTGTTGGAGTTTAGTGCAAGTGCCTCACGACTAAAACGACCAAAATTTGCTCATCTAGAAGAAGATAGCCAATAATTTAGATAAAATTGCGTTTATGATTGATATAGACAATAGAGCAGAGCTTGATGTATCGTTTAGTATGATTAAGAAGATTGCTACAGATATGAGTAGTAAAGAGATAGAACTTTTAATCTGCAATAAAGAGCAGATGCGCTCTATCAATACTGCCCAAAGAGGTATAGATAGTGCTACTGATGTGCTGAGCTTTCCGTATGAGTCATCACCTCTTGCACCTTTAGGCTCTATTGTGATATGTGCTGATTATGTGAGAAGTGTTGCATCAGATCTTGGACATAGAGCAGATGATGAGGTAGCTATACTTTTTATACACGGAGTACTGCATCTATTGGGGTTTGATCATGAGAGTGATAGTGGGCAGATGCACACTAAGGAGCTAGAGCTCATACGCAGATACAACCTACCGCTTAGTCTGATAGATAGAGCAAATTAGAGGATTGATATGGAATTTATAATATTTATAGTAGCCATGGGTGCGCTTATATATGGTGCTGATTTTATCATAAAAGAGTCTGAGCGCATAGCTCTGCATTTTAATATATCTCACTTTGTCATAGGCGCAACACTGATAGGTTTTGGTACATCATTGCCTGAGATGGCAGCCTCTATGATGGCAAGCTCACAGGGCAAAAGCGATATGGCAGTTGCCAATGTTGTAGGTAGTGTTATTTTTAATATCACACTCGTTTTAGGGTTTGTGTTTATACTCTCTAAATCTTTAAAGCCTAAAAGAGATCTATTTGGTAAAGATAGTGCGTGGGTAGTTGTGCCCGTAGTTGTATTTTTGCTTGTAAGTTATGATGGTGTGATTGGGCGTGTTGATGGTTTTATATTTCTTTTTATGATGGTAGCTTATCTGCTCTATCTGTTTGGTGCAGACAAAGATGATATAGCAGGTGAGATAGATGAGAGCCTCATAGGTGCAAAATTTGCTTGGGGCAAGAGTGTAGTGCTATTACTTATTGGGTTTGCTTTGACTATAGGTGGGGCACATTTTGTAGTTGAGAGCGGGAGTGAGATAGCTAGATCATTTGGTGTGAGCGAGTGGATTATAGGGCTTCTTCTTATCTCACTTGGTACATCGCTACCAGAGCTAGTAGTCTCACTAGTTGCTCTTAAAAAAGGCAGTGCTGATCTAAGTATAGGTAACATCATAGGTTCTAATGTGGCAAATTTTGCGATGGTCTTAGGTGGAGCATCACTCATAGCTCCGCTATCGATGAGTAGTGAGGGCGGTTTTGATATCCTTTTGATGGTAGCAGCATCTTTAACACTACTCTTTATCTTGGCAAATCGCCTCTACAATCGTGCTGGAGGCATACTGTTATTTATGTTGCTAGCCATATTTTTACAGAACGCCTTAGCCTAACTATTGACTTATGTACCAGATGGTACTATAATACATCTATGAAAAATAGCATAGGTAGACCAAGATCATTTAATGAGCAAGAGGTTCTTCAAAAGGCTATGGAGTATTTTTGGGAACATGGATATGATAGGTCTTCACTAAGCGTACTTCTAAATGCTATGGGTATTAAAAAAAGCAGTTTTTATCAGACATTTCAGAGTAAAGAGCATCTATTTCGTCTCTGTTTAGAGCTATATACCAAGATGGGTAGTGAGTATCTGGCTACTTTGGTTGATGAGAAGGGAGAGAAGGGTGTTCTTCTCTATATTGTCTACTCAACCATGGAGGAGTTGCGCCATACAGGTAGAGCTAAAGGGTGTTTGCTGATGAACTCTGGAAGTGAGTGTTATATAAGTCATCCACACTTTAACGAGCTTATACACTATGAGTTTACAGTATTTCAGAAACTTTTTCGCAAACTGATAGATGAAGCTCAAAAAAAAGGTGATATAAAAAATCAGACTTCATCAAGAGTGCTCGGTAGTATCTATCAGAGTCTAATAAATGGGCTTGTTCAGATGATACAAGTTGGTGCTCAAACAGAGGAGCTAGAAGCTGTTGTAAAACACATAGAGGATCTTTTAGAGTAGTTTTTTTATGTTTATTTTAGTACCGATTGGTACAGAAAGGAGGTTAATTTTAGTTCAAGGTGTGCAGAGGCACTAATAGATTTATTGTATGAAGGAATAAGATGAAAATATTGAGAAAAGTAACATTGATAGCGGCTCTATCTTCAACTCTATTGGCTACAAGTGTGGCGCTAATTGAGACTGTATCGGTCAAGGACGCTACTGGTGATGTGGCAAAAGTTTACAGCGAGATGAATGCATCTTGGAAAATGGTACCAAATGCTATGAAGCTCTATTCGAACAATCCTGAGATATTAAGACATAAGTGGGACTCATTTAAGCTTAATGATAAATATGAGAGCATTGATGCTAAATTGCAATCTATGATTAGAATGCTAATCTCTGTAAATCATGAGTGCAACTACTGCATAGGTTTTAATGAAGGATTTTTGATCAATGTGCTTAAAGTTCCAGCAGCAGATGTGATGGCGATGAAGAAAGATCCATCTCTAGCTCCACTAAACAGAAAACAAAAAGCCCTCTTACTCTTTGTTTTAAAAGCTACTGAGAAGTCAAAAAGTGTAACATCAGCAGATATATCAGAGCTTAAAAAATTAGGCTGGAGTGATGCAGAGATATTTTTTGCAACCAACTATGCAGCCCAGATGGTAGCTAGTGATATACTTCTAAATGCCTTTAAGGTAGAGATAGACTATTAGGTGTCTATCTCACCTCTCTTTTTGGCTTTGAAGAGAATAGGTGTTCCTTCAAAGTCAAATGACTCTCTTAGCTGATTTGTTAAGTAGCGTCTATAGGTAAAGTGCAGACCTTTTGGTTTGTTCATAATGAGTGCTATCTGTGGAGGTCTTGTAGCGTACTGAGTAGCGTAGTAGATGCGTATCATCTGCCCATTCATAGATGGCAGGTTGTGTTTGCGCATCGCAAATTTTAGTCTATCATTAAGCTTGGATGTTGTGATACGCTGAGAGTAAGCACGGTTGACTTTATCTATGAGTTCAAAGAGTCTGTGTACTCTTTTATTTGTAAGCGCTGAGATGGTTATAAGTGGTGCATAGTGTAGAAATTTGAAACGGTGACGAATCTCATCTTCTATCTTTTTGTACTCACTTCTATCTACTAGGTCCCACTTGTTGAGCACAATAATACAAGCTAGTCTATTGTCATCAATGAGACCAGCTATCTTCTCGTCTAGTTCGCGAAATGGCTCTGAAGCATCTAGTATAAGAAGTGCCATGTTAGATCTATCTAGCTGGATTTTTGTGCGATATAGAGCATACTTTTCAATACCCTCAATCTTGCCGCGTCGCCTAATCCCTGCCGTATCTATAAAAGTAATAGTACCATCGTTATGCTCTATAGTCTCATCTATAGGGTCTATGGTAGTGCCAGCAACTGAGCTAACTACTGAACGCTCATGCCCTAGCAGAGCATTTAGAAGTGAGCTTTTACCAACATTGACGCGACCTATGATCGCTATATTGATATGATTGTCATCTTCAGTCTGTTCGCGCATATTGTCATTTTCATCAAAAATTGACTCATCTTCATCATCAAAATTTTCTAAAAATAGGTCAAAATCACCACTATCTTCTTGAGTATTATCTATATCTGGTGTCTGAGGTGTAGAGTCAGGTAGTTTTGCTGCTATCCACTCAAGGAGTGGATTGATTGAGCGGTTGTGTGAGACTGAGATACCAAAGATATCTTTGGCACCAAACTCATAAAACTCCCACACTTTTGTTAGCATACCATCGTTGTCTATTTTGTTTATGACAAGAGCTACACTCTTGCCAAGCGATTCAAGCTCATAAAATATCCTCTTGTCTTCATCTTCTGGAATGCTTTTGCCATCAACCATATAGATGATGATATCTGCCTCTTTAGCTGCTTTTAGTGACATCTGTCTCACTTTATCAAACAGCTCATTTCCAGCATCAAGTCCACCAGTATCGATCAGCTCTACCTCTTTATCTAAGATAGTAGCAGTTCTAAACTTGATATCTCTTGTTGTGCCTGAGACCTCTGAGGTGATGGCATCACGCTCTTTTAATAGACGGTTAAAAAATGAGCTTTTGCCGACATTTGGACGACCGATAATTGCTAGTTTTTTCATCAAAATGGCTTAACTATCACCATAATGACGATAACTATGAGTAAAATAGTTGGTACCTCATTGTAGTATCTGAAAAATTTGCTACTTTTAGTGCATCTATCTTCTAGTAGCTGTTTTCTAAAGTGCCCTAGTGAGAAGTGGTACGCTACAAGAAGTGCTACAAGTGTCAGTTTGAGGTGTAGCCATCCGCCCGTACCAAATAGTCCGCTATTTTGCATTAGAAGTGAAGCACCAGAGAGAAGTGTAAGCCATAGAGCAGGCACGCCTATATATTTGTATAGCTTCTCTTCTTGAACTTTTACTACTCCGATAAAGCCACTATTGTCCCTATTTTCTACATGGTAGATAAACAGTCTTGGCAGATAAAACAGCATCGCCATCCAACTTACAAAGCTCACTATGTGTAGAGCTACAATCCATTCGTACATATAAACCCTTTAAAAATCTCTCTCTATATAAAACATGTTATAGTTGGAGCCACCTCGTTTAACACCATTGATAAGCCCATAAGCTCCAGAACGGTGTTTGAGTGCGTAACCCACATAAGTTCTGTTAAGCAGATTGTAACCAATAAGCTCACCGATATCAAGATCTAGCGATATCTCAAGGTAGTTTAGCGCATAGGAGTTGTTATCATTCTCACTTTGTGCTTCTAACTCCTCTACATAAGGTATATTTGAAGCATAAGAGATACCATCACCTAAGCCTATGCGAAACATATATAAGTGATAGTATAGCTTAAGATACAGTGTCATCTCATGAAAATCATCTCTATACCCATTTTCAAGAAATCTATTGACACCACCTTTGAGCCAGAGCTGTAGCCCATAAAAATTACTATCAATCAACATACCACCCTCTACGCCTACAACTGCTGTGTTGGATGGGTGTGCAGATGGTTGCATCGAGATAATTTCACCTAGATCATTCTGATCTGATTTGCCATAAGCTATGCGTAGTGAGAACTCATCTTGAGCTATTGCTGGTAGTGTGATTAGTAGAAGTGTAATGCAGAAGCGCGCAAAGTTGCCGCTCCCTCTTAGCAATTAGGCCTCCTCAGCTAGTTCTAGGTTTTTTAATCCTTTGCCACGATGTGATTTGATCTTATCATGAAGTCTTCTTAGTGCCTTGTTGGCACGATCTATGGCTATATCTATAGCAGCTTCAAGGCTTTGGTCATTTTGTTGAATAACAACTGGAGATTGATGTGCTATGTGGATGTCAAACTCAATTGAGACATCTTTTTTCTCTTTAGCGATGGTAGCATTGATAGTTGTTATATCTAGATTGTACTTCATAAATTGTGCTTTAGCTGTATCTATATGTGTGCGAATCCTATCTGTTAGGACGATATCTTTAGTTCTTATTGGTGTGTTCATAGTGTATCCTTTGGTTAAAATTAATGTAATAGTAGTAGTATACCAACAATTTATTTAATAGCACAACTAAAATCTTGCTCTATATTGATCTATGTTAGATATTTGATGATATTTTTATAAGTAGCGTTTCAAAATCCATCGATAATAGACAGCAGCTACCATAAATCCAACCCCTATGAGCAGGGCTATAGACTCTAAAGAGTAGCTCAATGAAGCAAGAACTCCAATACCCAGTGATGTAAGAGCCGCACTGATTAAAAATAGCATGTCATTGTATGCTATGACTCTACCATAATATTTTTCATCAATATTGTGTTGTAGTAGTGTGTATGTGTATGACCATAAAATAGTAGTAAAAAACCCAACCAGTACGCTAGCTAAAAGAGATAGATAGAAGTTGCTCATAACAGCTGCCCAGATCCATATACAGATAGCTTGCATCGTAAAGAGTAGTATAACTCTGCGGTTATTTATCCAGCCTCCAAGAAGTATTGGACCCATCATGAGCCCAAATGCTCTAGCAGCATGCATCAGTCCAAGCGCTAAAGGTATGGCTATGATGTGTGAGTAGTATTGATCTACCATCAGAGCTACTAGAGCATCAAACGCACTCAGTCCTACAAAAGCATGCAAAAACATAAGATGTAACGCAAGTGGATTACCTTTTATGTAAATAAAAGCATCTCTCATAGTCTCTAGTAGAGTCTGTGTGCTTTTTGTGACAATAACTTTAAATTCTGTTTTATATAGCAGGTAGAGACAGATCACAAACAGAGCCGCATCCAGTATAAACGCTATTTTAACCCCCATCAAAAAGACAACTACCCCACTTACGCCCATACCAGCTGTATATGCTGTAGACCAGATGATAGAGTGTATCTCATTGGCTTGTTGGAGCTTTTTGCCACTTACTATCTTTGGTAGCAGAGACATCTGGGCAGAGAAGTAGAAGCTAGCAGCTCCCATACGGATAAACACAAGTATAAATAGAAGCCATATGTGAGATAGATTGTCTACTAAAAGCAGTAGAGTTGTTGCTACTATCTCGATAGCAAGAAGTGTTAGCATGAGTCGTTTTGGCTGAACTCTATCTATGATAGATCCAGAAAATGGTGCCTGAATGACTCCAGCTATAAAGTGTAGTGATGCCACAGTAGCCACAATCAGTGCGGATACGCTCAGTTGTAGTAGAAGTGTATATATAGCCACGCTACTAAACCAAGCTGCAAAATATGAGATAGATTGGATAATCGAGAGCCTTTTTAATAGAGGTTCAGATTTTAATAGTTCAATATACTGTTTCATAGGCGCAATCCTAACATATATTTTTAGATATAATAACACCCAATTTTTATGAGGCAAGGATACATATGAGACTACTTACTGGAGTTCAAGCGTCTGGAGACCTACATATAGGCAACTATTTTGGCTCTATTAAGGCGATGGTAGACGCACAAAATAGAGATGATGTGTTGATATTTATCGCCAACTACCACGCTATGACAACAGTGCAAGATGGTGATAGGTTGCGCTCTTTAACACGCCAAACAGCCATCGATTTTCTAAGTCTTGGCATAGATCCAGATAGATCTACTCTGTGGGTTCAGAGTGATGTCAAAGATGTACTGGAGCTCTACTGGATACTATCCTCATACACACCAATGGGTCTGTTAGAGAGAGCTCATAGCTATAAAGATAAGAGCGCAAAAGGGATTAGTGCTTCTCACTCTCTCTTCTCATACCCTGTCTTGATGGCAGCAGATATACTACTTTTTAACTCTGATATTATCCCTGTAGGAAAAGATCAGATCCAACATGTAGAGATAGCACGCGATATAGCCATAAAGTTCAATAACGCTCATGGAGACATACTGCGTATTCCAGAGTTTAGAGTAGATAGCAGTGTGGCTACGGTACCTGGCATAGATGGTGCTAAAATGAGTAAGAGTTATGGCAATACTATAAACATATTTGATGAGCCAAAAAAGCGCCTTAAGAGCATCAAAAAGATAGTTACAGAAGTGGTGCCACTTGAGGAGCCAAAAGAGTTTGAAGGGTGTAATGTCTACAATATAGCCAGACTGTTTTTAGATAAAGAAGAGCTTCGAGACCTTCAAGCTAGATACAAGACGGGTTTAGAAGGTCATGGGCACTTTAAGCTCTATTTGGCAGATGTGATAGAGAGCTATTTTGCTCCATTTGTAGAAAAAAGAGAGTACTACCTGAGCCATCTTGATGAGGTAGATGCCATCTTGCACAATGGTGCAAAAAAGGCCAAAGAGATATCTGCTAAAACCATGCAGAAGGTTAAAGAGGTAGTTGGTATTTAAGTAATATCTGTTATACTAATGCAAATTTTATGGAGTAGGTAGATGAGTAGAGCGATAGATAAGTTCTCTTTATGGGTCGATTTTATTGAGAGAGATTTTATACAAAATGATCTTGCTAAGTTAATTGTAAAACATGATCTTGGTGGTGCTACAAGTAATCCTGCAATCTTTAAAGATGCCATATTGAAGTCACTAGCATACAAAGATCAACTAAAAACAGTGGAGCACTTGAGTGCAAAAGAGAAGTATGAGGCTTTAGCCATTGAAGACATCAGAGCAGCAGCAGATCTATTTAAAGAGATCTATAGACAAAGTGGTAGTAGTGATGGATTTGTGAGTATTGAGGTAGATCCCATGTTGTGTGATGACGCTAAAGCTACAGTTGATGAAGGCAGAAGACTTTTTAAAGCTATAGACAGAGACAATGTTATGATCAAGATACCAGCCACCAAAGCTGGGTTTGAGGCGATGTTTGAGCTCTCAAAATTATCTATCCCCATTAACGCAACTCTGATATTCTCTAAAGAACAAGCTCTTAGTTGCTTAGACGCATTTAAGCGCGCAAAAGAGCAGAGTGGCAAGAGCGTTAGTAGCGTAATTAGTGTGTTTGTTAGTAGATTTGATAGAAAATTAGACCCTATGCTTAAGCAGCACAGCATAGCACCAGCTCTTACTGGTATCTATAATGCATCTGCTATCTATAGTGCGGTCAATAGAGATGGTTTTAGTGAGTGTAGAGTGCTATTTGCATCAACTGGTGTCAAAGATGATAGTCTTGAGCCATCTTACTACATAGAGGCTCTCTTGGCTGCTCATAGCGTCAACACAGCACCGCTTCACAGCATAGAGAGTTTTACAGAGAAAAAGAGCATAGATGCTCTATTGCCAATAGACAGCTCTACGATAGAGCAGCACTTTGCTAAACTAAAAGAGGTTGGTATCGATATGAGAGAGATTGAAGATGAGCTTATGCGTGATGCTACTGCCGCGTTCAAAGTAGCATTTAGACAAATTTTAGATGAATTGGAGTAGATGATGACACAAGAAGAGATAAAACATTTTAATGTTGATGAGTTGACTTACGAGACACTCAATAAGATGCGTGTATACTTAAAGAGAATGTTAGAAGTTGGGGGCTCAGACCTACATATCAAGGCGAACTCACTTATTAGAGCTAGAATCAATGGTGAAATTACGCCACTTAGTGGTGATATTTTATCTAAAGAGGATGCTTTAACATTTGCAAAAGAGCTCTTGAGATCTAGATTTGTTGAGCTTGTTGAGGAGAAAGAGGTTGACCTTGTTTATGTCTATGATGAAAATACAAGATTTAGGGTCAATATCTTTTTTCAGATGGATGGTGTCTCTGCTGTTTTCCGTGTTATTCCTGTAAAAATTATGTCTATTGATGAGTTGAGATTACCAAAAATAATACATAAATTTACTAGAATGGAGCGCGGTATTGTTCTTGTTACAGGTGTAACTGGTTCTGGTAAATCAACCACACTAGCAGCAATTATCAATGAGATAAACTGGACAAGACGCAAACACATAGTAACCATTGAAGACCCTATAGAGTTTGTTCATAAAGATAGAAAGTGTATCGTTAACCAAAGAAGTGTAGGTCAAGATACTAAGAGTTTTTCTAGAGCTTTAAGAGCAGTATTGCGTGAAGATCCAGATATCATACTAGTTGGTGAGATGCGTGATATTGAGACCGTAGAGACTGCACTTTTAGCAGCAGATTCTGGTCACTTAGTCTTCTCAACTCTACACACACTAGATGCAAAAGAGACCATCAATAGAATAGTATCTATGTTTCCAACTGAAGAGCAAAATAGAGTTAGAATGACACTAGGTTCAGTACTAGAGGGTGTTGTATCACAGCGTCTTATACCATCTGTAGATGGCAAAAGGGTAGCGGCTTTAGAGGTTTTGGTTAAGACTCCACGCATTGAGCAACTCATATATGAAGGTCGTGACTCTGAGATAAAAGATGCCATAGAAGAGGGTAAAGAGATATATGGATCTCAAAGCTTTGATCAAGGTATCTTGGATCTATGGAAAGCAAAAAAGATATCTACAGAGGAGGCGTTTAAGTATGCTACTTCTCCAGCAGACTTAAAGTTAAAAATGCAAGGTCTATCAGCACAAATCAATAAAAAAGGCGGCTCTAGTCAAGAGAGCGCTAGTGAGACTAAGTCACAATTTCACGATGATGAGATTTTTGAGATCAAGTAGATTTAAACATTACACGCTATAATGTCGTCTATTTTTTATGAAGGATCAAAATATGTTAGAAGGTATCGTTAGAGAGAGTATCGGCAAAAGTTCAACAAAGGCTCTTCGCCGAGATGGTTATCTAGTTGCAAATGTGTATGGTAAGGGTTTAGAGAATATCCATGCCGCATTTAAGATGAATGAGTTTATACGCACAGTGCGCAAGAAGGATACATTGACATTTACTATCAAGCTTGGTAGTAGTGAGCTTGATGTTGTAGTACAATCTTATGAGTCACACCCAGTGAGTGGTAACTTGTTGCATGTTGACTTAATGGTTGCACAAAAGGGTGTAGTTACACACTACCATGTCCCTATACAGACACAAGGCACACCTATAGGTCTTAAAAACAAAGGCATGCTCTATGTAGCAAAAAAACGCCTTAGAGTTAAAGGGGCTATTGAGTCTATTCCTCACAAGATAGAGATAGATATATCAGCTCTTGATCTAGGAGATTCAGTGCTTATTAGAGATCTAAGTGCAACTGATGGATATAGATTTACAGACTCTGATCGTGTATCAGTGTTAAGTATCATCAAAGCGAAATAGATTTGTTAGTTGTAGGGCTTGGTAACCCCGGCTCTACATACGAGCAGACTAGACACAACATAGGCTTTATGGTTATTGACGAGCTTCTTCGTCGCCACACTCACACAGAACTTACCAATAGACTCTTTAGAGGCAAGCTCTATAAAACTTCCAATTTTTACCTGCTTAAACCAGACACTTTTATGAATTTGAGTGGCGAATCTGTAGCGAGCATAGTCTCTTTTTTTAAGATAGAGCATGTGGTTGTTGTACATGATGATCTTGATCTGCCATTTGGAACCATAAAGTTTAAAGTTGGTGGTGGACATGGCGGTCATAATGGCTTAAAATCCATAGATCTCAAGATAGGTAAAGAGTATGAGAGAGTGCGCATAGGCATATCACGCCCAGATAGAAGCTCAGAAGTTAGCAGCTATGTTCTAAGTCCATTTACCCCCTCTCAAACAACCCATCTTAACTCTATCATCACACATGCTTCAGATGCCATAGAGGCTATGAGTAGCGAAGAGATATCGACTATAGCATCGCGTTTTACAAAAAAAGAGAGCTTATGATAGCATTTTGGTATATAACAAAACTCTATCTTAAGTACTTTATTATTATACTATCTGCACTCACCTTTTTTATGGTTGGATTTGACTACTTGAGTAACTCAGACAAACTCACTCACTCCGCAAATCTAACTCTTCTATATCTGCTCTATAAGCTACTATTTGCCATTGATATGATGTTGCCTTTATCGCTTATATTTGCTATGATATCTACTAAAATCCACCTTATAAACTCCAACGCTCTTGTGGCATTCTACTCACTTGGTCTTAGTAAGATAGATATATTAAGACCATTTGTTGTAGTGTCTGTATCTATTACTCTAGTCTATATAGCCCTACATGCCACACCATTTGCCAAAGCGGATGAGTACTCTAATAATATCCGCTCAAGTGCATCAATCCTTAAGCCAACATCAAAACTATTTTTCACATATCAAGAGTACTATATCTATTTTGGAAAGCTATATCCGCTACAAGATAGAGCAGAAGATATCCGTATATTTAAGTTTAAAAATGACTCTTTAACAGAGGTGTTGGTCTCAGATGAGGCGTATTATAGGGATGATAGTTGGCATATTAGTAGAGCTAGCTTGCTACATAAACCAGAGATTTTAGCTCTTGATGCGGAGGGCATAGTGTTTACTAATGAGAGCTCATTAAGGATGCTAGATGGGTTTAAACCAACCATATTAGATCAGGTCTATGAGGGTAAAGTGAACTATACTATTGTAGATGCACTTGAGGCTCTAAGATTGCTTAGTCGCGAAAATATCAATGTCGATAAGATTAAAAGTGCACTATATCGCATCTTTGCCTCACCATTTTTTGTTCCAAGTTTGATTGTTATTATGTTTTTTATGGTGCCTATTAGTTCAAGATTTTTAAATGTAACTCTTTTTAGTTTTGCTGCTATAGTGCTTACTATTGTTGTCTGGTCTATTTTATTTGTATTGACAGAGTTGTCAAATAACAAGACAATCTCTAGTGAAATTGGTATACTTCTACCAGCATTTATATTAGTATCAATAGCACTATATGAGTGGTACAAAGAGAGATATAAACAGAAAAAGGTTAAGACATGATAGACTACAATCAGATTGCTCAGAAGTATGGTACACCACTATATCTGTATGATTTTGATCACTTTACAGCTCAGTATGAGAAGCTAAAAGATGCATTTAGGGCTAGAAAATCTATCTTAGCCTATGCGGTTAAAGCTTCATCAAATCTTAGTATAATTAAACACTTTGCATCACTTGGTGCTGGGGCAGATTGTGTATCTATAGGTGAGGTGAGGCGCGCGCTATTAGCGGGTGTCCCAAAGTATAAGATCATCTTTAGTGGAGTTGGCAAGCGTGATGATGAGATAGCTGAAGCGATTTGTAGTGATATACTCTATATCAATGTTGAGAGTAGCGCGGAGCTAGATCGCATAGAGCTGATAGCTAAGAGAGTAGATAGATCTGTGAGAATTAGCATTAGAGTCAATCCAAACATAGATCCAAAGACACACCCGTATATCTCAACAGGGTTACATTCCAATAAGTTTGGAGTTGATTTAGATAGTGCTAAGAGGATGTATATTCAGGCAAATAGTTCTCAACATCTAGAGCCAGTTGGTATACATTTTCATATAGGCTCGCAACTAACTGAACTTGAGCCCATAAGAGACTCTGCTATCATAGTTGCAGATCTTGTGCGTTCACTACGCTCTGCTATTGGGCTTGAGCTGAAGTTTTTTGATGTTGGTGGTGGTCTTGGTGTGCAGTATAGTGATGAGAAGATTATAGATCCAGTGGAGTATGCACAAGCTATTTTATCAACCTTGAGTGGCTTGGATCTAACTATCATATGTGAACCAGGGCGTTTTTTGAGTGCTAATGCTGGCTATTTTTTAACAAGAGTGCTCTATGAGAAGAGTAACTCTGATAAGAGATTTATCATAGTTGATGGCGCGATGAATGATCTATTGCGCCCAAGTCTATATGGTGCATACCATAGCATAACACACTTTAAAGAGGCAGATGAAAAAGTGGGTGTTGCAGATGTTGTAGGACCTGTATGTGAGAGCGGAGACTTTTTGGCTAAAGATATAGAGTTGCCATATTTTCAACATAATGATCTTATACTTATCAACAGTGCAGGAGCGTATGGATTTGGCATGAGTAGCAACTACAATACACGCAATAGATGCGCCGAAGTAGCTATAAGTCATGGTAGAGATAGACTTATAAGAAGGCGTGAAAGTTTTGATGATCAGATAGCCCTAGAGAGAGAGTTTATCTCCTAATTTGTCGCGCTGTCTCTATCTAAACATAAGCATCATTCTGCGCACAAATAGAGCTATGAGCGCTACTGCTAAGATCTTGAAGTCTAGTTCACTTGCACTATGAAGTGATGCAAATTCGCTACTTAGCGTTGCTTCCACACCTTGTTGTTGCAGCTCCAATATCTTTGGGGTGTAGATAGCTGCAAATAGCGCCATGGTTGAGAGTGTTATAAAAGCAGCTATGATAGCGTAGCGGTCGCGTCTCATCATCTTGTACTCATACGCTTCAAAGATAGCTATCACTAAGATCATAAAGTAGATCCAGTAGCTAAAACGACGAAATATCTCACCCATAAGTATGCCTTCATTGTAGTGATCAAGGTATGGTATGGGTAGTATATATTCTGAGTTAAATATCACAGCGGCATTTAGTATACCCAGTGTAAGAACTGCTCCTAGTGTGCTAGCTATTAGTAGCAGATACAGTGTGATGATGATCTGTTTTTTCTTCATGTTACCTCTTTAGTATAAATCCTCTATCAAAGCCTGATAGATCTTTGTAGAACTCTAGCGACTCATATGCTCTACTATGTAGATACGCTAAAACTTTTGACTTTTGATCATACCCCATCTCACATAGAAACATCTTAATATCTCTACTGTAGAGTAGATCTATAAGCTTAAATATGACCTCGTCTCCACTATCTCCACCATATAGCGCACAATCTGGCTCATACGAGAGGTTTGGCTCAAGTGGTGCGTTATTGGCAATGTATGGAGGATTTGAGATTAGTATATCTATCTCTTCTGGTACGCTATTGAGTAGATCACTCTCTCTTAGGTCTACTTTTAGGTTTGCAGTATTGACTTTAGCTATCTTAAGAGCATCGGTTGATATATCTACTGCTATGATCTTGGCTTGTGGTAGATTTTTGGATAGTATGGCACTGATAACACCACTACCAACTCCAACTTCACATACGGTGATAGATCTAGTGTTATCTATCTGCTCTAGTGCTAAGTCTATGAGCAACTCCGTCTCAGGGCGTGGTATAAGTGCACCTTTGGCAATGTAGAATGTTTGTGAGTAGAAGCTGACTCTATTGGTAATGTACTCTAAGGGTTCATGGGAAGCTCTGCGCTCTACCCACTGCATGAGAGTTTTTTGGTACTCAAGTAGATAATTTTGATGTGTGATGATCCAGAGCTGATCGACATCAAAATATGCCATCAAGAGTAACTCTGCCTCTCTTCTTGCAAAGTTAGTTACACCCTCTAGTTTGTGTGCTATTAGTGATATAAGATCTTGAGTGCTATACATCTACACCTAGTTTTTTGAGTCGCTCCATCACTGGTGGGTGAGTGTAGTAAAATAGTATATAGAGCTTATGAGATAGCGGAAAAGAGCTATTTTCTGCTACTAGTTTCATAAGAGCTGACGCCAACTGCTCTTTGCTACTAAGTTTGGCGCCCATAGCATCTGCCTCAAACTCATTGTGTCGACTCACAAGACCCATAAGTGGCATGATAACAAAGCTAGCCACACCCATAAAGAGCATAAATAGTATCATCTTTACAGATGCGCTCTCACTAAGACCTAAGTGTAAAAATATAGATTGTGGTAGGTTGCCAAAGATAGCTAGCATACTAAAAAGCATCAGACCAACTACAGCTATATTTTTATACAGATCACCGTGGGCAAAATGTCCTAGTTCGTGTCCTAGTACAGCTAAGAGCTCATCTGGAGTTAGTTTTTGTAGTAGTGTATCAAAAAGTACAACTCTTTTGCTCTTTCCAAGTCCACCAAAATAGGCATTGAGCCTAGCATCTCTCTTGCTAGCATCACTCACATATACACCGCTACTTACAAACCCAGTTTCACTCATTAGAGCCTCTATGCGCTGATTGAGCTCACTATCTTCAAGTGGCTTAACTTTGTCAAAAAAGAGAGCTCTTATGGTTGGAAAAAACATATTTAGAGCAACAATGACAGCAAAAAGAAAACAGAATGTCCAGAGCCACCAGAGTTGAGTAGAGTCTATGATAACGCTAGCCCCCCATATGACAGCGCCACCCAGTACAACCGTAAGAGCAGTTGTTATAAGTGTGTCTTTGATATATAGCTTGATTGTTGAGCGATTGAAGCCAAATTTCTCATCTAGTACAAATTTTTCATATATATTTAACGGGAGAGTAACAGCACCATTAATCAGTATAAATCCAAGTACAATCACCACACTTTTGTAGGGCTCTGTTAGCTCTATAAAGGCTCCTTCAAGATAGGCTATGCCACTGCTAATCCAGATCAAAAATAGCAGATATTCAACAATAGAGCCAACCATCGCAAGCCTCTCTTTGGCTATAGCATAGTTGGCAGCCTCAATAAACTTTTTGCTATCTAGAAGCACTGCTGGTCTGCTTTTTGCAACACTAATATAGCCTATCTGCATAGCGCTTATGTACAGTTTTACAACTAGATATAGAGTTACAATGCCTACAAGTATCATCAACATGACTTAGTCCACCATGTAGAGAAGCTGCTTAAGCTTCTCTTGATTTAGTTTTTTATTCAACTTCATCTGTAGATCACCATCTGCATCATCTAAGCCAGCTTTGAGTCGTTTAAGCTCTTTTTTTGTCAGCTTCTGCTTTAAGATTACTAGTAGTTCATCTTCATCTTTTAGTGGTAGTATCAGTTTGTTGATTCTAGCTTTTAACTCATCTGCAATACCCACTCTAGCCACCCCCAACAAAATCTAACAGCTCCAACTTGTCACCATCAGCTAGTCTGCGACTGCTCCACTGATCTTGTTTGACTATCTGAGTGTTGATGGCAGCTGCCATAACTTTGTCTTTTATGTCAAGATCATCTAGTAACTTCTCAAGAGTGATAGCATCTGCTACCTCTTTTGGTTCTGCATTGATTGTGATGTTCATCCTAACCCTTTCTAAATCTAATCATCTTAAATCTCTCACCTTGAAACTCTGGAAGTATCAATCTTTTGACCTTCTCTAGCTCTTGAGTGTAGATCTTATCACCTCTACGCTCTTTTAGTATTTCAAGCAAAGAGATTATACCCATATCAACCAGAGCTTTTAGCTGAGTTTTAAACTCTACCATCTCAACACCAGCCTCACTAAAAGCACTCTGAAGATGAGAGAAGTTTACATCATATGTGATATCACTTTTTTGAAAGAGCTGTAGATGATCTATCTGCTCATCAAAAAAAGCAAAAACCTCATGCTCTTTGTAGACTCTTATGCTAAAGTCACCTCTTGAGCGCATCTGACCATAGTCAAAACTCATAAACTCATAAACTTTAGCAGATTTTGATATATCAATAGCAAACTGTTCATACCCAACTGCTATCTCGCCTCTCTCTATGCCAAGAGCTTTGGCACGCTTTAGTAGTTGCTGATCCTCTATGTCAAATAGCACTTTGTGATCTTGAAGTCTAGCAAATTTCTCATTGTGTAATAGCTCACAAGTAAATGCATCAAAAATCTCATTGGCTATAAAGAAGCACTCATCAACTCTCATCTGCTCTAGTGAGCTATACTGCAACAGATCTATGGCTTTGCCAAATGACGCTTCAAAATAGCTCTTCTGTTCAGCACGAAGCTTCTCATATCTCTCTACAACACAAAACTTTAAACTCTTAAGCAGCTCTGGACGAAGTGTATAGATAAACTCTATGATATCAGCAAGCAGGTAGCCTCTGTGAGCACCGATCTCACATATGTGAGCATCTGGACTTAAAAACCCCTCATCTATAGTAGAGATAATGTGTTGCGCAATAGTACCACCAAAAAATTTTGAGCTACTTACCGCTGTATAGAAATCACCATCTTTACCTATAGGGGCATATGAGCTATAGTAGCCACTATCACCATAGAGCCACGCTTGCATATACTCACTAAATCTCATCAAATTTCTCATATAACCTTAGAAGCTCTAGCTCTCTATCTAGCTCTAAACTCTGTTGGTTTAGGAGCTCAATATCTCTTGAATTTTGCATAGTGTGTAGATCATGTACAGTCTTCTCTCCAGCTTCATAGAGCTCTTTTGTATCTTTAAGAAGTGAGGCGTAGAGCCCTTGTGTCTCTTTTGAGAGCTCTAGTTTAGCATCTACATGTTTAAGACTTAGAGCTACACTCTCATGAAGTGCTTTAAGAGTTCGTTCTGTATCTTCTATCTGAAGTTTTGACTTTAGATATGCTAGCTCTGTAGCTTCATAGTCTGCATATGAGTTAAAATCTAATGGCATAGAGATATTGAGCCCATATTTGTAGTATGTTGTATCTGGTGGGCTTGACTTGATTGCATTGGAACCTGTGAAGAAAAATGACTCTTGAGACTGCCAGTGATAGCTAGCTCTTATGTTAAAGCTTGGTAGATACTTTGCCATTGTCATGTCGGTAAAGTATCTATCTTGCTCATTTATTTGGCGTGCTAGTTTGATATCTATTGAGTCTGATGTGAGGTGGTCTAGCTCTATCATCTGAAGTTTTGGCGGCTCTATATGTTTGTAGTCTGCATCACTAATTTTGGTAAATGAGCTTAAGAGTAACTCTTTTGAGTTCTCTATATCTAACAGCGCAGACTTGAGGCTATTGAGCTCTAGTGCTGCACTATTTAAGAAGCCAGAGTCTAGCTGTCCGCTTAGATATAGCTCTCTTTTTTGCTCTAGATTGATCTTGGCATTTTTGATGCGTAGGTTTTGAGTTGCTATAGATATATCTGCTTGTCTAATCTTAATAAGCAGCTCTATAGCACTCTTCTCTAAAGAGCGCTGTTGCTGTTTTAGTGAGAGTTCACCAGCTACCCTTGCAGCATCAGCATAGTTGATAGCGTAGTAGATACCTCCACTTTGAAAGATAGGTTGATCTAGTGATATAGATGCGCTCTGCTGTTTAGTCTGTGGCGCACCATTTTCGTTGTATGGATTTTGATAGTTTAAGTTGTAGCGCAACACTATAGGTTTAATCCAAGATCTACTAAGCTTTTTGCTCTCTTGCTCTAGTTTCTGATCCTCTAGTTCAAATGTTTTTAGCTTAATCTGTGAGAGATAGTTTGACTCTGCATAAGAGGCGCTACTAAAGAGCAGACAGAGCAGACTCAAGACGCTTAAAGCCTTCATCAATCTCCTCCTTTGTTATGGTGAGTGGTGGTAAGAAACGCAGAGTATTTCTACCAGCCTTTAATACCAATACTCTATATTTAATGGCATTTGCAATGATATCTGATAGTGTTTTAGCGTCTCTAACTCTAACCCCTCTCATCAATCCAAAACCTAGATGTTCTACAAATAGATCACTATGTTTTTGATACATGTTGTGAACTTTCTGCTCAAAGTAGATAGATATCTCATCAAGCAAACCGCTCTGTTTGTATCTCTCTAGCTCATCAAGAACAGCGATAGCAACACTACTACTAAGGTAGTTGCCACCAAAAGTAGAGCCGTGATCACCATGACCTAAGACGCTACTTTTTGATGTCATAACCACACCTATTGGCACGCCACCACCAAGACCTTTTGCAAGAGTTACTATGTCTGGTGTGATATCATAAAGCTGTGAAGCTAAAAATTCTCCTGTGCGATAGACTCCAGTCTGAACTTCATCTATAATGAGTAGAATATCTTTTGATTTTAGAAGTAGCTCTAAGGCTTTTACTTGTGCACGATCAAGTGGTTGTACTCCGCCTTCACCTTGAACAAGCTCTATCATAACTGCTACTGTGTGATCATCTAGCAGCTCCTCTATCTCATCTATATCTTTAGCGTACACAAATCCGTCTGGAAATGGACCAAAATAGTTGTGCATTGAGCTCTGCGCTGTTGCTTTTAGTGTCGATATAGTGCGCCCATGAAATGAGTTTTCTAGTGTAATAACTTTATATCTTTTTGCTCTACCTTCAACTTCACCATACTTTCTAGCTATCTTAATGGCACCTTCATTTGCCTCTGCTCCACTATTGGCAAAGAAGCACTTCATACTGTAGCCACTAAGCTCTACTATCTTTTTAGCACACTCTGATTGTGGTGGTATGTGGTATAGGTTGGAGGTGTGTAGTAACTTTGATGCTTGTAAGCAGATAGTATCTTTTATGATACTAGAGCCGTGACCTAGACTAGCTACACCTATACCGGAGCTAAAGTCTATAAACTCTTCACCATCAACACTTAGTAGTTTTGCACCAGATCCACTCTCAAACGCAAGATCTACTCTTGCGTATGTCGGTAGTACAAACTCCATCTCTTTTTCTCTAATTTTTTCTAACATAGTTCAACCTTTACTTTGGGCTCAAATCTTCTATTTGAGTAGATTAAAATTGAGCCCTCTTTTACTCTATCGTCAAGTTTTAGCTCTGCTTCAAATGTATTGCCTAAGGAGCTTATGCGTAATTTTTCACTATCTTTAAATCCGCAACTACTATGCATATATACTACCTGAGGCTCACTATCTTCTGTGTATGTGGTGTGTGTTATAAGAGAGTATCCACTCTCAAAATCTATATCACACTCAATCTCATCTAAGAACTCTTGTTTGAGATGTTGGGGGTGTATGCTACATCTGTTACCAAGAAGTGTGGCTAGTGCACCAATAGCAGAGTTTGTATCGTCTCCATGTTCGTATTGTGCCACACTATTGCCAACCACAATAGCAACCTTATGGTTTTTAAATAACTCTAACACCGCACCTATGTCACCAAGTGAAGAGCCTATCTGATCTAGTGTGGCTTTTATCCTGACAGTCTGTGTAAGTTCGTAGTACTCATCACTCTCATCAGTTGTCTCATTGAGCTCTTCAATCATAATAAATCTAGCCAGAAGTATGGCAAAATATAGATCTGATGATGGTTTGATCTGTATATGTCTATAGGCAGACTGTGCTAGTGTAGTCTTAATAGGATCTATCACTATCACCTTCTTTGACTTTAGATCATTGATGATAGAGATAGAGTTTTGATGTATGCCATAGCCCCATATAAGTACGGCATCTGCGCTATCTAATTGTGGCCAGACCATATCGGAGTGCCTCTTTTTAAGCAAAGAAGCTTATCATAACCCCAGCTGCTACTGCAGAGCCTATAACACCAGCAACATTTGGTCCCATAGCGTGCATAATGAGCATGTTTGATCTATCATACTCCATGCCAACTTTGTTAGATACCCTAGCTGCCATAGGAACAGCAGAAACTCCAGCAGAGCCTATGAGAGGATTGGTTTTTGCTCCAGGAAACATGTTCATAATTTTTGCCATGATTACTCCAGCAGCGGTACCTATAGAGAACGCTATAAGTCCAAGTGCTAGTATACCAAGCGTATCTGTTACTAAAAACTGATCAGCTGCCATTCTGGAGCCTACGCCAAGACCTAAAAATATGGTCACTATATTGATAAGGGCATTTTGCAAAGTATCCGATAGTCTATCAACAACACCAGACTCTTTTAAGAAGTTACCAAATACAAAAGCACCTATTAGTGGAGTAGCTTCTGGTAGCACCAAGATGGCTAGTATCAGTACAAGTAGAGGAAAAAGTAACTTCTCAAGCCTACTTACATGGCGTAAAGTTGTCATCTTGATCTTTCTCTCTGCATCGGTCGTGAGTGCTCTCATGATAGGTGGTTGGATTATAGGAACAAGAGCCATATATGAGTATGAAGCAACTGCAATGGCACCCAAGAGCTCTGGTGCTAGCTTAGTGGCTATAAAGATAGATGTTGGTCCATCTGCACCGCCAATGATTGAGATAGCGGCAGCTTGTTGTAGTGTAAAGTCAAATATATCTGTATATTGCGATAGCGCAACTGCGCCAACTAAGGTTGCAAAGATACCAAATTGAGCTGCACCACCAAGAAGAGCTGTTTTTGGATTTGAGAGCAGAGGTCCAAAGTCTGTCATGGCACCAACACCCATAAATATAAGTATAGGAAATAGCTCATTTGCCAAACCAGCCTCATAGATAATACCTAAAAATCCGTGTGCTCCTGAGATATCTGCAATGGGGATGTTGGCAAGTACTCCACCAAAGCCTATGGGTAGTAGTAGAAGTGGCTCAAAGCCTTTGGCGATAGCTAGATAAAAGAGTAGAAAACAGATCATGATCATGATAAGTCTACCTATGCCTTTGTGAAAATCACTCATCTTCTGCCCAGTTGCACTAAGCTCATCTGGATCTGGATATATGAGAGCATAGAGCCCTGTCGATTTGACAAAATTGCCAAGCATGTGTGCTACAGAAGTTGGCTCATATGCCTGCTCTTGAGCCTGTGTCGACTCAGCTGTGTTGGCACTAGCATTAAGAGATATGCTTAGCGCAAGAAGCAGGAAAATTTTTACTAAAATGGCTCTCATAGCTTAGCCTAACACTGCTACTAGCTGACCTTCAACGACCTTGTCGTTGACATTTACATTGATCGATTTAATCACACCTCCGCGTGGCGCAACAACATCTATCTCCATTTTCATGGACTCTAAGATTAGTATCTTGTCTCCCTCTTGTACACTTTGACCTGGATTTGCAACTATCTTCCAGACACTACCTGGAAGAAGAGCCTTAATCTCTGTCTCATTTTCACTAACAGGTGCAAAGCTCTCACCATCAACAGCATTGACCGTTATCTCAGCATCACCTTCAGCTACCTGAACACTAAATTTTTGACCATCTACAACAACTGTATAATTTCCTGAACCCATACTTTTGCTCTCCTCATCTTTCATAGTTGATAATTTTCGTACATTTATCTCCGCATTGCCTTTTAAAAATTCAACACCTTTCTCATCACAAGCACAAGCTATAAAGAGGTTCTCTTCAGTAACCTCAAGAGCTTCATCTTCTAGCCGTTTTGTCCAAAATGCAACACTTTTGCGCTCATCTTGATCTGCTAGATCTATCGCCTTTTGAGTTGTAGGCTCAAGATCTAGCTTTTGGGATGCGATCTTGACAATCTCTGGATCTGGCGGTACTGGTGTTGTACCAAAGTAGCCAAGTACCATCTTGCCGTATCCTGGTGCAATTGCATTCCACTCTCCTTGCATCACATTGTTAAGTGCTTGTTGGAAGTAGAACTGCGATACAGGCGTGACTGATGTACCATACCCACCCTTTTCAACAACAACTCTCATAGCCTTAATAACATCTGGAAAACGGCTCAATATGTCGTTATCACGCATCATTTGTGTGTTGGCGGTAAGAGCCCCTCCTGGCATCGGAGAGAATGGTATAAGTGGTGAGACCATGGTCGCTTCTGGTGGTACAAAGTAGTCACTTAGACAATCTTCAAGCACCTCTTCATAAGTTAGAACATCTTCTAGTTGCAGTCCACCTAAATCATAAGGTTGACCTTTTACGGCATGTAACATTGTTAGGATATCTGGTTGAGATGTACCTCCAGATACTGGTGAAGCTGCCATATCTATGCCATCTATACCCGCCTCTAGTGCTGCTAGGTAACACGCTACTGAGACTCCAGCTGTCTCATGTGTATGTAGGCGCAGATGTGTCCCTTCTGGCACAAGTTTTCTAGCCATCTTGATAGTCTCATATACTTTTGATGGAGCTGATGTGCCTGATGCATCTTTAAAGCAGATAGAGTCATACTCTATTTCGCTATCTAAAATATCGCGCAAGACTCTCTCATAAAACTTAACATCATGTGCGCCTTTACAACCTGGAGGTAACTCCATCATTGTGACTACCGCTTCATGTTTTAGCCCATGTTTTTTGATACACTCTGCTGAGTATTTTAGATTTTCTATGTCATTTAGCGCATCAAAGTTGCGTATAGTTGTTGTGCCATGTTTCTTAAATAGCTTTGCATGAAGATCTACAAACTCTCTACTACCTGTGTCTAACATAACTGTATTTACGCCGCGTGATAGTGTCTGTAGATTTGCATCTTTACCTACTACCTCTCTAAATCTATCCATCATATCAAATGCATTCTCATTTAGATAGAAAAATAGACTTTGAAACCGTGCACCACCACCAAATTCAAAGTGTGTTATGCCAGCTTTGCAAGCTGCTTCAACAGCTGGAAAAAAGTCATCCATAAGAACACGCCCACCAAAAACAGACTGAAATCCATCTCTAAATGTGGTGTCCATAATATCTATATATTTTGATTTTTGATTTTTTGCCACATCTAACCTCTCTTGTTGTGATGAATTGCGCCAGCTATGGCTGCTACTTTTTTGAGCTGTTCTGCCCTACTGGACTCTTTTGGTATGGTAGCCTGATTTGGCTCTGGAAAATAGCGGTTTATTGCTCTGGACATAAGATTCATGCAGATTACAAGTAGTACAAGGAAAGTAAAGACAATCCCCATACCGACCATCATAAATTTTAGACCCTCTACAACAAGGTTCACTTCCATATCAACACCTTTTATGTAAATTATAAGAGATATGATATAGCAAAACCCTTAAGAAAGAGGTGAGGTTTGGATAAAAGTGGCAAACTCTTTAAAATATGCTACTAACTTAAACACTATCTGCTGCCATTTAGTTAAATATCTTTTAAGTACAATACCTATAGAATGTTATTGAGAGTGAATTTGTAAAAAAGGTTCTTAATGCGCAAACCTATAGTGTTGATTGTTGATGAAAATAAGATCACATCTTCTATTTTAAAGCGCATGCTTATCCCTTATACCTATGCTACCACTACCGCAACTGATCCAGATGAAGGGGTGCGACTTTTCAATAAGTATCATCCAGATATTGTGTTATCTGATGTTATCATAGGTGGTGTTGAATCTTTTGAGATGCTCAAGCAGATGAGGCAGATCAATAGCAACATCAGTATTGCAGTATTTGCTAACTTTAAAAAGAGCGATATATTGGCAAGAGCAATCGGCTCTGGTATCGATCAATTTTTTCCAAAACCATTTGATGTTGAGCAGGTAAGAGTTGTTGTAGAGCACATGTGTGCTAATGTTCAAAAACAGAAACAGACTCTACTAGAGCTAAAAAGACAGCAAAATATGTTAAATGTTATTAGCAAGATGGCTGAAAATTTTTTACAACATACAGACTGGCATGTTGCGCTTGGTAAAGAGTTGTTGAGCTTAAAGCAGACAGCTAGTATCTCATCAATTTTTGTCTATCAAGATAACTCTACTCAGGCTGCTTCAAAAGCACAGCAGGTCTTAGCACTTCATGCTGATACCAATCTAAGCATAGATAAAGATATCTACTATCATCAACACTACCTTATGCGCTGGAAAAAGTCTCTTAAAAATGGTGAGTGTTTTAGATGTATTAAGACAAAATGTCACCCAACAGAGCAACAACTACTTCGGTCATTTGGTGCAGATGAAGTCTTTTTATTACCTATATTTGTTGATGCAAAATGGTGGGGATTTTTGGGTGTTGCAGATGTAGATACTCTGCTGCTTACAGCTTCTGATATTAGAATGTTAAAGACTGCAGCATCTATCATAGGGTCTGCCATTAATAACCAAGAGAATATTCAGGCTCTACAGCTCTCATCATCACTTTTTGAGCATACGGTTGAGGGTGCTGTTGTGACTGATGCTAAAAACAAGATCATCAAAGTCAATCGATCTTTTACAGAGATTACAGGCTATGAGCCATCTGAAGTGTTAGGTAAAGATCCAAAAATATTTAAATCTGGCAAACATAATGCAGGTTTTTATAAGCGCATGTGGAGAGAGATCCACACTAAAGATCACTGGCAAGGAGAGGTGATTAATCGTAAAAAAGATGGCAAGATCTTTTTTGAGTGGTTGCGTATAAATGCTGTTCGAGATGACTCTGGCAAGATTCAGAGATATATAGCAATATTTTCAGATGTCTCCCATCAAAGACAAGATGTTAGAAAATATGCACACCTTGCAACCCATGACTACCTTACAAATCTGCCAAATCGTGTCTTGTTGAGCGATAGACTTGAGCAGGCATTTTTACATGCAAAGAGGTTTGAGAAGAAGATAGCTGTTATATTTTGTGATCTAGATAACTTTAAACCCATCAATGACACTTATGGACATGATGTTGGTGATGAGTTATTGAAAGGGATAGCTATGCGCTTGAAGAGTAGTTTAAGACAAGAAGATACTGTAGCTAGGTATGGTGGTGATGAGTTTGTTGTGCTTATTGATGAGTTTAGCGAAGATATATTTTTACAGACTGTTGTAAACAAGATACTAAGATCACTCAAAGAGCCAATCGCCATTAATGGCGTAGCTATACCAGTTAGTATGAGCATAGGAGTGAGCGTCTATCCAGATAGTGCCTCAACAGCAGAGTCTCTGCTTAAGATGGCAGATAAGGCTATGTATCAAGCTAAAGAGAGAGGTAAAAATAACGCGGTCTTCTATGAGGCAGATGAGGAGCGAGCCATAGATATCACATCTTCGAGCAAAATAGAGCTTCCACAACACAATACTTAGCCATTTTTTGCTACAATTACACTTTTAATATTTAGGGAGCATATATGAATTTAGAAGTGATAGATTGTGGTAGCAATCCAGATAAAGTAAAAGTAGTAATTGAGATACCATTTGGCTCAAACATTAAGTATGAGATTGAAAAAGAGAGTGGAGCAGTTGTAGTTGATCGTGTAATGCACTCAGCTATGTACTATCCTGCTAATTATGGCTTTGTCAATAAGACGCTATCGCAAGATGGTGATCCTGCAGATGTGCTTGTGTTGACAGAGTATCCGCTACAAGCTGGATCTATTATAGACGCAAGACTTGTTGGTGTGTTGATTATGGAAGATGAGAGTGGTATAGATGAGAAGATCTTGGCTGTTCCTATAAGTAAGATAGATCCAACTTATGATGAGGTTAAAGATATATCTGACATACCAGCACACACGCTAGCAAAGATCAAAAACTTTTTTGAAACATACAAGGCACTTGAGAAGGGAAAATGGGTTAAAGTTAGAGAGTTTCAAGATGCATCTTCTGCGCAAAAGATTTTGCAAGATGCTATAGAGTCATATAAAGAGTAGCAGTGTTTGGCTCTCTGTATGAGCAAGATGTTGTAGCTATAGTTCTTTTGGGCATAGTAGCAAATTTTGCTTTTTCTATAGCATTTGGTCTTTATATGAGTAAAAATATTGGCTTAGAGCAGATGATGCTCTCAAAAGGCAATAAGCAGAACTCTTGGGTGGTGAGTATATCACTACTTCTACCATATATAAAGATGTTTATTACGCTATATCGTGTTATAATTTTACAAGTTTATTTTCTCAATACAGGTAGAACACACCAAGAGTATTGGGAATATCTTACAAAAGAGAGTAGGTAATGAATCCAAATAACCCACCACTATCAGGCGATATCAACATCTTAATTTGGGGTGTAACATTTGCTATTTTAGTTGTTATAGCCATGGTTTTAGCATTTTTAAGTAGAGGCAAGGAGTAGGTTATGAGAACTCACACACTGATTATGCCACTAGATATGCATCTTCATCTAAGAGATGGTGCTATGCTTGAGGCTATTGCGCCACTTAGCTCATACAGTTTTAGCGGAGCTGTTATCATGCCAAACTTAGTGCCACCTATCACAAATAAGCAGAGTCTTGAAGCATATAAGAGCCGTATCAGGTCGGCTACTAATCGACGCATTAATGATGATGATAGTGATGAGTTTGAGCTTATGGATATGGACTACTTTGAGCCTCTTATGACCCTCTTTTATCAAAACTACAGTAGAGAGTTTTTAGAAGATATTTGTGATGATATATTTGCTATCAAGCTCTATCCAGCAGGTATCACTACTAACTCTGATGGTGGAGTTGAATCATTTGAGATAGAGCAGATGCGAGAGACACTAGAAGCTATGAGTGAGCTCTCAATTCCTCTGTTAGTTCATGGGGAGAGTGATGGTTTTGTTATGGATAGAGAGGCGGAGTTTATGAGCATCTATGAGATGCTAGCGCTATCGTTCCCAGACCTTAAGATTGTCATGGAGCACATAACTACCAAAGCCGCTGTGCAGATGTTAGATAGATATAAAAATCTCTACGCTACCATAACGGTTCACCACTTACTAATTACTCTAGATGATGTTGCAGGTGCTGCTCTTCAACCACATCTATTTTGTAAGCCTATAGCTAAGCGACCAGAAGATAGAGAGGCGCTTAGAGAGGTGGCTCTAAATGCTCACCCTAAAGTGATGTTTGGCTCTGATTCAGCTCCTCATCCACAACATGCCAAAGAGTCTTGTGGCTGTGCTGCTGGTGTATTTACTGCACCTATAGCTCTACAGCTGCTTTGTGAGATATTTGATAGCGAAGATAAGCTAGATAACCTTCAAGCCTTTGTGAGTGATAATGCTCAGAGCATACATGGACTATGTCCAGAGTTTAAAGAGGTTACACTAAAACAAGAGCCGTTTAAAGTACCAGAGAGCTATAGTTTAGTTGTGCCTATGTATGCCAATAGGAGCATAGCTTGGAGTATAGAAGATGTGCTTTAGAGTGTTTATTTAGTAGCGGCTACCGGTAGTATAGCCTCTTTTTAATATCAAATTTTTTCATATATAACTCAATATTTACTCTCAGTGTGTCATCATCTAGCCCAATCTCTGTCTTCATTGGAAATTTTAGAAAAAATTGAGGTGGCATTATAGATGTTGTCTTAGTCGGACTCTTTAGATACCTTAGCATCGCCTCTTCTATGTTTTTTGGCGTTGAGTATTTTAGTAGATATCTTTTATATATAAGCTCACTCGGAATCTGCTCTTTTTCATGACATGCTAAACAGCTCTTTTGTAGATCTGCAAAAAGAGATACTATCACAAATGAGACTATTGTAACTACTTTTACCATCTTATTACCACCTTGGTTCCTTGATTTTGTTGTGAACTTATCTGTAGATCAAAACCGTAGTTTCTAACAACATGGTTGACGATATTGAGACCTATGCCAAAACCACCTTCACTTTTGTTAGCTCTTCTAAATCTCTCTAGTATAAAGCCAAGATCTCTCTCATTTATACCAACTCCACTATCTTCTACAACAAGGGTATTTTGGGTTACTTGTATGTAGAGTTGTCCGCCTACTTTATTGTATTTGATCGCATTTGATATAAGATTGTCACACACTCTTAGTGCATCATTTTTATCAATATCTAGAACTATATTTGGTTCTATATCTAGCTTGATCTTTAGCTCTTTTGCTTTTGCCAATACTCTAAAGTACTCTATCCGCTCCTCTACCATCAGACCTATCTCTATGGACTCTATGTGGCGATGATAGTTATGATTTAGATTTAGGTATGCTAGATCATCATAGATACGACTAAGAGTTTTTGAGGCTATCTCAATTCTTTTTAGCTCTTGAGTATTTTTTAGGTTTTTATCCATAGACTCTATCATTTCAATATTGGTTAAGATAGTGCTTATTGGGGTGTTTAGCTCATGTGTAGCATCTTGGATAAAATAGTTCATTCTCTCAATAGATTCTCTCATGGGAGCTATAAACAACCCACCCAAAAAATAGCCTAAAACAGCAAAAAAGATAGTAGCTATCAACATAAAAATAAGAGTTTTATTCTCTAGGTTAGTGATAGGTTCAAGATCTATATTTTTCACCACTAGTAGATATGCAGCACCTAAATAGTGAGGCTCAATATCTACAATAGCGTAGATCTTATCTATATCGTCCATAGAGTGTAACTCTACTCTCTCATCTAGTGTGCCAAATATATACCTCTTATCAAGATCGTATATTGCTGATTCTATCTGCTCTGCTACTGGATAAATTAGTCTATTTGAGTGTGATTGATGCAGCTCTCTTAGTTGAGACTTGATGTGGCTAGCTTCATAGAGTAGTATATCTTTTTGTTGATCTAGGAGATGCTGTTTTGTAAAGCTATAAAATAGCCATGAAGCTAATGCAAAAAGCATAAGTGTGGATATTAGATAGATAGATAAAAACCTGATTAAGCTCCTATTTTGACTACTTAACAAGACGGTATCCTACATTTTTGACTGTCTCTATTTTCTCTTTTCCTATCGAAGATCTAAGCTTTTTGATATAGGTGCGAAGTGATCCATTGCTTGGTTCTTGATCGTAGTCCCATAGAGTTTGATATATTGTATTGTAGTCTAGAAGTTCATTTGGGTGCTGTAGAAATAGAGCTAAAAGTTTTAACTCTTTTGTTTTTAACAAGATCTTTTCACCATCTTTACTAAGAGTCAGCTCTTTTAGATCAAAAATAATCCCATCTTCTAGCTCTATGTTATCTTGATGTGTATTAAATGAGCGTTTTAGGAGTGATTCAACCCTAACAAGTAGCTCTTTTAGAGCAAATGGTTTACGGATATAGTCATCACCTCCTACTAAAAATCCTCTCTCTACATCCTCAACACTATTGAGAGAAGTTATAAAAATTGCAGGCACATTAGAGCTCTTGCGGATCTCTTTTAAGAGATCAAAACCATTACCAAGAGGCACTTTTACATCTAAAAGCAGAAGGTTGATGTGCCGCTCATAGAAGATATCTTCAGCCATGTTAATATCGTATGCTACATAGACAACATAGTTTTTAAGCTCAAGAAACTGTTTGATGGTATCACTTAGCTGTAGATCATCCTCAAGTAGTAGTATGCTCTGAATCATTTTAATCTCTTTTTGTTAAAAGAGTATTATAACAACATAAACTTTTTGTGAACTACAGGATAATACATCTATGGGTACATTTTAGTTTAGGCTCTATCATGAGGGCTGTAGAGTATACGCCACTCTGTACACAAGTAGGAGAGATGACGGTGACAGATTTTGGTTTTAGCTTTGAGTCTGTTTTAGAGAGTATGTGTGAGTAGGTTTGCTGCTCTATGTGGTAGTTTCTCTCATAGGATGCCGATGTTGTTAGTGCCTCATCTTCTATCTCAACATACTCAATATGTTTTGATCTATCATCTGGATCTTTGATACCAACTCTAAATGCTCTTGCATCAACCCTTCTTCCAACTGCATAGATATCTCCACCAAAGTTAATAAGAGCCGATGAGATCTTAGCGCGTCTTATGAGAGTTGCAGCACGATCAACAGCGTGCTCTTTTACAAAACCCCCAAGATCTATCTTTGTAAACTTATTGTCAAACATAATCTTATCTCTTTGGATTTTTATGTGTTCACACCCTACAAACTCTAACAATTTAGCTCTGCTACTTTGAAGATCATTGACACTTTTTGAGATACTATAGAGATCTTTGAGTGTTGCCATTGTGATATCAAAGATACCATCTGTAGCTCTATAGAACTCTAAAGAGCGTCTAAGTATACTTTTGCTTTCACGATCTATGTGGTGCTCTAGGCGTGCATTGACTCTATATAGCCATGAGTTTTTATCATAGTAGCTATATTTGTGTTGGAGTCTTTTTGACTCTTTTACAATGTCTTGTGCTACCCCATCAGCTCTTGGTTTTGAGATGCTAAATATGCTCAGCTCACACGGCGTATTCATCGCCTCAAATCTATATCTAAATTCTCTCATCAAAATTTATATTTTGCACCAATGGTATAGTATGAAGCATCAAAGATATCTATCTGCTCATAGTAGTTGTAGCCTATGTTAGCACTAAGTGCGCTACTAAGTTTATACTCCGCACTCAACATAACTCCAAAAGCGCTAAAACTACTCATACGCCTATCACTGCTAGCATGAACCTCTGTGGTAAAAAAGTCCTTTTTGCCGTTATAAAAATCAGCAGCACTTTGTGTGTAGTACCTCAAACCAGTACCAAGAGTTAGGCTATCGCTAAGCTCATAGTAGAGTTTGGTATCGATGGTGTGTGAAAATATGCCCCAGTTGTCTTTGTATATACGGTAAGATGTGTTAGATGCTACCGTATTGGTAAGTGCGCTTACATACCCAAGCACAGCCCCATAAGATGTTCTTGTATCTGGCTTATTTTCTGCTTTAATGGTAGCTGTATAGCTATTTGATGCTCTATAGTCTCTTACAACATTCATGTATGGGTTACTAAGGTATCCGCTCTCATTGGCAAAAAACAGTGAAGCTTTAAGCATGGAGTCTGGAGTGAGCAGTTGTGTGTATCCAACCTCTGCGCTTACAACGGTGATATCAAAGCTCTCACTAGCTCCACTACTACCATCACGACGATCGTCGTCATCATCATCATCATCTCTATCTCTACTAGCCGCACTAGCTCCACTATCGGTGTCTACATAGTTACTACAAGCATCATTGCCCTTGCAGTAGACTAGTACCTCATTTTGTTGATAAGATGCACCAAATGATATAGATCTATTTTTGCTGTTGTCTAAGAAGTGAAGATACTGTAGATTGATCTCATCTGATGAGTAGTCTCTCTCGTATGAGCGTGCATAGCCTACGCTTAACTCATCATCTGATACAAACCTAGTTGTTAGCATAATGGTTGATGCTAAGCGGTTATCATTGTACTCTATATCACCATATCGGACACTCCCAATAGAGGTCTCATCTCTTGATGCAGCAGAGGCTCCTGTAGAGCTATCATACCAAGTTGGGCTAGCACCACTGATGCTATCTGATACAAATGATGCCTTTAGTGTATAGTCTGCGCCAAAATCTTTACTTACTTCGATAGATGGAGACATAACAGTTGTGCGACCGCTATCTTCATCATACTGTATGTACTGCACACTAACATAATCTTCAGCTGCTATGCTACTAGCTATCAAGAGAGCACTTGCAGCTACAGATATCTTACTTTTCAATTGCATCCACAACCTCCTCCTGCAACTCCACCACCACCTTTAGTTGCCTCTTTTGAGAAGTAGACATGCCCATCAAACTTACTAAGAAGTGAGTTTGCACATCTATCTTTGAGTGTATCTTTTGAGAAGTTCTCTTTCTCCCATGGCTTTGGTGCAGACATAGGACTACATCCAGTAAAAACATAGAGGAGCGATATTAAGATAGAGATCCTCATGGTGTATCAAGCTCTTTAAGATCTTTGGCGATTACCTGCTCTACGCTATTGATACTACCGTGCATAGATCTTAGTATGACCCCATCTTTTACATAGTAGATAGATGGTATGCCAACAGGGTTGAACTCTTTGATGATCTCATTATCAGGATCATTGATGGTGCGAAACGAGATACCCAGTTTTTTTACTAATGCCTCTGTAGCTTTAGGGTTTTTATCTACCCCTACACCTACTATCTCATACCTATCTTTATCTATCTCTTTGCTTAGTATCTCTATGTGTGGCAGCTCTTTTTTGCAGCTACTACACCATGCGGCAAAAAAAGCTACTACAGCTATCTTCTCATCTTGCAGATTCAACTTCTGTTGAGTCTCTTTATCTATTTTGTCACCTACACCCAGAGCCAATAAGGAGCTAACTAACATAAATATCACTACAGCTATACGCATCTAATCATCCTTCTGATTTAGTCAAATTCAGCGATAATTGTACCACATAAATAGCAGTTTTTAAGAGGAGATTTTATAAAAAAAATTCATCAACTCTTCATCTTGAGTTGCTACAATCTTACTAATTTAAATAGGAATTAAAAGGATTTTAATATGAACAAATTTAGAGTATCACTGTTATCTGTTGTAGCAGTAGTTGCGCTTGGTGGGTGTGGCTCATCAGTATCGGTAGGAAAAGAGGATACGGCTAGTAGTACTGCACTTATTAAGGGCACAGTACCAGGAACTCTTATAGAGGCTTTTTGTAAAGATGGAAGTTATCACAAAACAGTATCTATTAAAGATGGGAGTACAAAACACCCATTTATGATCACTGTACCCAGAGGTGTTGAGTGTAGTATTGTTATGAGTACAAATGAGCAGACTCAAGATAGCATTATCATCACACCAATAGCATTCTCAAATGGAACCAATAGCGGAGCCTTTATAACTCTTGATACCAATATCTTAGAGATAGGATATGTAGATCTTAAACTCAATAGAGCAGATATTAATGATACTAACTTAGATAGTGTAGTAGATCAGCCTCTACTTGTAAACATAGATAGCGCAGTAGAGGTGAAATTAAACTCTGCTGGCACAATGGATAGAGATGGTGATGGCATCATAGATCTTTTTGAAGATACAGATAGTGACGGTATTGTAAACCATTATGATGCAGATGATGATGGAGATGCGATCGCAGATGTAGATGATAATGACAACAACAACGACAATATCCCAGATAATGACTCTGATCAAGATGGTGTAGAGGATCAGTACGATATAGATGATGACAATAACGGCATAAGAGATAAAGATGAGAAAGATAACAGAAAAGATGATGATCGAGACGATGATGATGACGACGATGACGATGAC
>JAMONY010000008.1 GCA_027066325.1 Helicobacteraceae bacterium
GATGATGACCATGGCGACGACGATTAGGTTTTGTACACTACCACAGTTGAGAGTGCTTAAGACTTTGAGTTAGATCAGCTTTTGTCAGAGGGCTGTCTAACACCAACACAAGCTTACTTTTTAAGTCTATTGCAAACTAGCTACTTCAAAAACCCCAAAAATTTTAAAAGTGCCACTTAGGTGGCAGAACTTCTTTTCAAAATCTCCTATACTTTTAATGTAAATAGAAATATTTAAGATCTAAATAGAAGAAAAGGAGTTTGTCATGTTAATAACACGCTACAACCCAAATGTACAGATGAGAGAATTTAGAAGAGGATTTGATATCTTAAACTCAATGCTTGATGAGTTTACATCAAGAGAGAAGGGCAGTTTGAAAACAGACTTTTCACCCGATATCAACACAAGGGAGGGAGAGTTTGCCTACCATGTAGAGGTTGATCTTCCAGGTATGAAAAAGGAGGATATCTCTATAGAGATTGAGGACAATACTCTTATTATTTCAGGTGAACGCAAAGTAAAAGAGCAGATCAAAGAGGACAATTATTATAAAATTGAGAGTAGCTTTGGAGTATTTTCTCGCTCTTTTTCACTCCCTGATGATGCAGATATTGAAAATATTCATGCCCAGAGTCAAGATGGTGTTTTAGAGGTAGTTGTACCAAAATTAGAGGTACAAAAAGTAGAAAAAGTGAAAAAGATCGCTATTAACTAAGAGGAGGTGTGTTATGGATATTGTAAAAAGTACAAAAAATATTGGAACTGAAATTGAAAAAGGTGTAGAGGTGGTCGGCAAGAAGGTGACAGAAGCTTTTGATAACTTAGCTTCTCATCTACCGTTTGCTAACCTTGCAAAAAGAGAAGATAGTACTTTTCATATAGAGGTTGATCTTCCAGGTGTAAAAAAAGAGGATGTTGATATCAAGATAGAGGATGGAGTTCTTGTTGTGAGAGCGATCCGTCAGTATAGGAGTGAGCTCACTCGTGATGACTACTACATCTGCGAGAGCTCTTTTGGAAAGATGGAGCGAAGATTTGCACTCCCTGAGAGTATAGATAGCTCTAAGGTTGATGCATCATTTGAAGATGGTCGTTTAGAGATTGAGCTTCATAAAACTGAAAAAGCAAAGCCAAAAACTATCTCAATTAAGTAGGAGGTAAACGATGGATAATAACTCAAGACCAATCTATCTTTTAATTGTTATGCTCTTTTTTGTCATAGCTATTGAGGGCTATTATATTTATGATTTAAAAAAGCAAAATACTGCTTCTATGGGGAGTCTTGTGACACATAGCAGTTATGCTCCTCAACAGAGCACTATACAGAACATAGACCCTTTTGTGCAGATGCAAAAAATTCAGCAGCAGATGATGCAAAATTTTGCAAGCTTTAATGCTATGTTTGCAGATGATCCACTCTTTCAAGATGCATTTTCGCAGATAAGTGTTTCACCTATCTCTGATGTAAAAGAGAGTGTTAATGCTTATACCATAGAGCTCAATATACCAGGAGCTGATGAGAGCAAGATAGATATAAAAACAGAGGCAAATCGGGTAAGTGTTTCTGCGGTGAGCGAGAGAAGAAGTGATACCAATAGCTCAAATTTTATTCATAGAGAGTTCTATTCGCAACACTTTCAGAGAACTTTTACTCTCCCTGTAGATGCGGACACTGATGCGCTTCGCAGTGAGTACGATAGAGGCATATTGAAACTTACTATCCCTAAAAAAGCTAACGATTAGCCCCCATAGTGTATAATGTGCACTATGGATAGGCAGCAATCACAACAACTTATACTTAAAGAGACCCAAAACTCTACATTAGTTGCCAAAAATCAAAAAGATCTCTACTTTAAAAAGGGTGAAGATCCACTCTCTAGTGGCGATACACTCAAATACTTCTATTTTGTCATGAGTGGAAAAATAAAGATCTATGATATAGATCTTGAGACATCTAAAGAGCAGACTCTATACATGTTGTCACAAGGTGATATGTTTGATGTAGTTGCACTTTTAGATGGTAAACCAAATCAGTATATCTCTGAAGTGCTTGAAGATGCTCATCTTATACAGATACCTCTAGTTGACATAGAGCAGATGATCTTAAGTGATGCAAAATTTCGTCAATACTTCTATCGTTATGTTGCAGCCCAACTTAAATCCATGGAGAGTTTAGCCGTAAGTCTCTCTTTTTATGATGTCTACCATAGAGTCCTTCAGCTATTTGCCCGTTTTACTCAAACAGTAGATGGTAGATCAAAACTCAGAGTCATAGATAACCTTAGCCACAATGAGATAGCAGCGATGGTTGGAAGTGTAAGGAAGGTTGTTAACCGCGCACTGCAAAAGCTTAAGCAAGATAATATTATCGAAGTAAGTAGAAAAAATATCCACATAAAAAATTTTCAAAAACTACTAGATAGACTTAATGTCTGATATGCCAACAGAGGCAAGATGGCAGATGCTACTCTAGCCCAAGCACTACAAATAGACCATGTTTTTTGAGCTCTTTTTTAAATTTGTCTGCTGCATCTTGTGAGGCTTTGGAGAAGCTATCTGGTGATCTACCACTAAACTCTAGTTCGTTGAGGCTGATCTCTTTGTTGGACTCTTGTATACTTATCTGAAGCCACATACTCTCTATCTTGATGTTGGCTGCTCTACTCTGTTTGGAGTCTGTACTTAGTAAGATGGTGATAGGTTTGGTTTTTGATGAGTTGCTAGATAGTGTAAGCCCTTCAGATATAAGCGCATCTTGCAGGGGCTTTATGAAGTAGATCGACTCTGCATCACCTATGACACGCACAAGAAGTGAGAATTTGAGCCTATTGTACTCGCGCCTAATCTTTTTAAAACGCTTTTTGTAGTCTGAGATTTTAGTTTTTGGATCAATGACTTGCAGTAGATACATCTGTGCATATAGTGCACTTAAAGCCTTTGAGGCAGTATGGAGTCTGTGAAGTTTAACCATAGATGCTCTACTTTCAATATCTACAAGTAGGCTCTCAACGCGCTCTAGGTTGATATCTAACTTCTGCTTTTGATCAAGAGCTAGTGCTTTTCTGTCTACACTAACTAGTACAATATGTTGCTCCTCTTGCTCTTGATGTTTCACAACTGTGCTTTGTGGATAGTTTAGAGATCTGCACTGTAGTGAAGCGTTGTAGAGAATGGCATCTATATACTCTGCAGACTCAACACGCGTAACATACTGCTTCAGAGTTGAAAATAGCGAAGAGCCAAGAAGTGCTAATGCGTTCTCTTTCGCCTCTAGCTCTGTTTTACCAATAGCACTTTTATACAACAAAGTATCACTATCTGTAGGGTTAGAGCTCATCCACTCTGGTATAGTTGGTGGTTTTGGTTGCATGCAACCACCCATTATCAGTAGTAACAGTAGTGTAAATATAGCTCTTTTAGGTTTCATAAGCAACATGTTACAATTAAGAAGCTGATAAGTTGTATAATTGCGCTATGATTTTTTATAGCTACGCAGATTTTGAACATGATTTGCAACTTTTAATCCCCAAGTGTCGAGAGTTTGATCCAGATATAATCATCGCTGTATCAAGAGGTGGGCTGATCGCTACACAGTTTATAGCTTATGCGCTAGATAGTCGCAATGTAGCACTTATGCGCTCAAAGTTATATGATGGCACAAAAAAACTTCAAAGTGTAGAGCTAGAGAGCTCTGTAGATATAAGAGGAGCAAAGAGAGTCTTGATTGTGGAAGACATAGTAGATAGCGGTGAGACATTAAACGCAATACTATCTTTTTTAAAGGGACAAGATTCAGATGTGCAGATAAAAACAGTGGCTCCATGGTATAAAAAGAGTGCCATCGTACAACCAGATTTTACATGTCGTGAAGCTGATGAGTGGGTAGAGTTTTTTTGGGAGAAGCTTGATGGTTAAGTGGTGGCTATATATCAGATCTATTCTGCTTGCATTGAGAGTTGTAGTGTTTGAGCGTTTTAGGTTGGCAGTAGCAGTAGTGTGGGGTACTATATCTATCACGATATCGATCTTTATTGCGGTCATCAATCCATACATAGCTCTTGTTTATCTGCTAGTAGCCACACTTATGTATGAGCAGATCTTTAGACTCTTGGCAACATATAAACATCATCTAATTAAGATGGGAGATACGGTTGAGTTTATACCTAAGCAGGATGAGTCAAGCTATATACAGAAGTTTAGCAGAGGTGTTGTTATCCAAAGAGTAGATCCAAAAGATATAGAGATACCAGATGCTCAAGGTCTTTATGAGCACCTATTTCTCCTGCGTACAGCAAAGGAGACGGTGATAGTTGCATTTGAGCACATAGTGTCTATAGAGATTGAGAGTAGACTTGATATCTAAGATCGATAGAGGTGTACTCTACATGCTATTTGCCTCATTTATGTTTGCTATTATGGGTGCATTTGCAAAATTGCTTTCAGATCATATGAGCTCAGTTGAAGTAGTATTTTTTCGTAATTTTTTTGGCGTACTTTTGATAGGATACAGTATATATAAGACCCCTATGTTACATCGTGGAGGCAAGATTTGGTTGCTATTTTTTCGTGGTATGATGGGTTTTTTAGCACTTGGAGCATTCTTTTATAACATAGCACATATACCACTTGGTGATGCTATGACATTCTCTAAAACTGCTCCAATTTTTACAGCAATTTTAGCCTATTTTCTATTTAAAGAGAGGCTGTCTATTGGTAAAAATATAGCGATAGTTGTTGGATTTGTGGGCATTGTGCTAATCATGCAGCCATCTGGATTCTCACTAAGCAAAACAGATCTTTTAGGTATATTTAGTGGCATAGGAGCAGCTTTGGCATACACATCAATCAAGGAGCTGCGCCAATACTATGAGACAAGAGCTATTGTGATGTCGTTTGTGCTTATAGGTACGCTAGTTCCAGCTATATTGATGCTACTATCACCGTGGTTTTACACTCCATCGCTTGATTTTATGTTCTGTGAATTTGTTGTGCCATCTGCAACTATGTGGTTTTGGCTGATCGGAATGGGTGTAAGTGCAACTATCTCACAGATCTACATGACACGAGCATATGGTGAGTCAAAAGCTGGTGTAGTTGGTGCCATAAGTTATGCAGGTATACCATTTGCTATTGTCGTTGGAGTCATTTTAGGTGATAACTTACCAAACATAGTGACAATCTTTGGTATAATCTTGATAATAATTTGCGGCATAGTCGTAAGCAGGAGAGATAGAGATGTTTGATATGATAGATGAGTCATGGATATACCCAGGAATGATGGTAGCTCTAGCTATCTTGGCATTTATGCAGTGGCAGATCAATGCTACCAAAACACTCATAGTAGTTCTGCTACTAATGGTATATCTTGTCTACTCACATGAGAGCGGAAACTCATTTGGCGATCTTCGTCAGCAGGGTGTAGAGTGGTTTGATAAGGCTGTTGAGTAATGATACTATTTGCAGGACCTTGTGTCATTGAGAGTGAAGAGTCACTAATGCGCATAGCCTCATCTTTAAGCAATTTTAGAGATGATGAAAGCATAGACTTCTACTTTAAAGCTAGTTTTGATAAAGCCAATAGAACTTCACTGGAGAGCTTTAGGGGTCCTGGTTTAGAGGAGGGTTTGCGCCTGCTTCAAAGAGTTAAGGATGAGTTTGGTTATAAGATCATCACTGATATCCATGAGAGTAATCAAGCTAGAGCTATATCAGAGGTTGCTGATGTGATTCAGATACCAGCATTTTTATGTCGCCAAACAGATCTGCTTGTAGCTGTTGCCAAGACTGATGTTATAGTCAACATCAAAAAAGGGCAGTTTATGAATCCGCATGATATGTACTACTCTGCTCTTAAGGTCTTAAAAACTAGAGGGTGTAGTGAGGCAACTTATGAGAACTCTAAAAAACATAAAGTGCTTTTGACTGAGAGAGGCAGTAGTTTTGGGTATGCTAATCTGGTTGTAGATATGCGCTCTTTAGTTATCTTAAGAGAGTTTGCGCCTGTGATCTTTGATGCTACTCACTCTGTGCAGATGCCAGGTAATGCTAATGGTAAAAGTGGTGGCGATAGATCTATGGTAGCGCCTCTAAGTAGAGCTGCTTGCGCAGTTGGTGTAGATGGATTCTTTTTTGAGACACACTTTGATCCTGAAAGTGCGCTTAGTGATGGAGCCAACATGTTAAAGATAGAAGATCTAAAACAGACAATTTTAAAGCTAAAACAGATTGAGGAGGTCATATGAGAGTTACAGAAGGCAAGCTTCAGGTTCAACCAAAAGCAGAGATAGCGATAGTAGCCGCAAGGTTTAATCACCTTATTACCGATAGGTTGATAGAGGGAGCAAAAGATGCATATATTAGACATGGTGGAGATGAGTCTAAGATGGAGCTAGTTTTGGCACCAGGTGCTTTTGAGCTACCTATGGTGACCCAAAAACTACTAGATAGTGGCAAATATGATGGCATATGTGTACTTGGTGCAGTTATCCGTGGTGCAACTCCACACTTTGATTATGTGAGCGCAGAGGCTACTAAAGGTGTTGCTTCAGTCTCGCTTGCATACTCTAAGCCAGTAGCTTTTGGACTCCTTACAACCGACACTATAGAGCAGGCCATAGAGCGCGCAGGCACAAAGAGCGGCAACAAAGGTTTTGAAGCTATGACCACTCTTATAGAGATGATTAATCTATATAGTGAGATAGACCATTAATGGCAACTAGACATCACGCTAGAATGGCTGTTGTAAGCCTTCTGTATGCATATGACCTTGGCAATGAGACCACAGTTGAACATACTGATATCATACTAGAAGAGAAGAGGATACGCAACCGTCAGCGAGAGTTTGCACTTGCACTTTTTGATGGAACTATGAAAAATCTTACAACTATAGATGAGATGATAGTTACACACCTAAAAGGGTGGGATTTTGAGCGACTAGGTGCCATTGAGAGAGCAACGCTTAGACTTGGTGCTTATGAGGCTCTATATAGCAAGCTTGACTCTGCTGTTATCATAAATGAAGCCATAGAAGTTGTTAAGGCATTTGGGGCTGAGCAGTCACCAAAGTTTATCAATGGCGTACTAGATGCTATTGCTATGCAGCGAAGAGGAGAGAATGAGCAGACTAAGTAAAGAAGAGGCGTTAGAGCTTATACAGAGCGCAGATCTAAAAGAGCTTGGTCGTTTGGCTACTAAACGCAAAAAAGAGCTACACCCAAAAGGTATCACCACTTTTGTTATAGATCGCAATATAAACTATACAAACATCTGTTGGGTAGATTGTAAGTTCTGTGCATTTTATCGACATGAGAAAGATAGTGATGCTTATGTGCTAAGCTTTGATGAGATTGATGCCAAAATCGATGAGCTCTTAGAGATAGGTGGCACACAGATACTATTTCAAGGTGGCGTACACCCTAAACTGAAGATAGAGTGGTATGAAGAGCTAGTTGAGCATATTCATACTAAGTACCCTTCCATTACTATTCATGGCTTCTCCGCTATAGAGATAGAGTATATAGCACGCATCTCAAAGATCACTATATCACAAGTGCTTACTAGGCTAAAAGCTAGAGGTTTGAGCTCTATACCTGGTGCTGGTGCTGAGATACTTAGCGATCGTGTGCGAGACATTATTGCACCGCGCAAGATAGACTCTGATGTCTGGATAGAGGTGCATAAGAGAGCACATGAGCTTGGTATCAAATCAACTGCTACGATGATGTATGGTACACTTGAGAGTGATGAGGAGATTATTGAGCATCTTGATATGATTCGCTCTTTACAAGATATAACTGGTGGTTTTCGTGCATTTATTATGTGGTCATTTCAGTCAAACAATACTAAACTCATAGAGGAGTTTCCAGAGCTCAAAAAACACTCATCAAACCGCTATTTACGCCTTCTTGCAGTAGCTAGGCTCTATCTTGATAATGTGGACAATATCCAGAGCTCTTGGGTTACACAAGGCTCTTATATAGGTCAGATGGCTCTACACTTTGGTGCAAATGACTTAGGCTCAACTATGATGGAAGAGAATGTTGTTAAGAGTGCTGGAGCTACATTTAGCTTGGCAAAAGAGCAACTAGTTGAGCTCATATCTGATGTCAAAGAGAGACCAGCAGTCCGCAATACAGCTTATGAGATTTTGGAGTTTGTGTGAGAATTTTAATATATATACTAATACTAGGACAGATAGCCATGGCAACACAGATCAGTAAAATCAATATAAACAATACAGAAGTACCACTCATATATGAACTAGATCGCTCACTACCTATTGTCTCCTTGCAGATAGTCTTTAGGGTTAGTGGCTCCATAGAAGATAATGGTTCTGCGGGATTGGCAAAACTTAGTGCAAGTATGTTATCAGAGGGTAGCAAAAAAAGGGGCTCTGAAGGCTTTGCCAATGCGCTAGAGTCACGCGCCATACACTTAAGTGCACATGCAGGAGTTGAGACCTTAGTTATAGAAGTAGACTCACTAAAAGAGGAGTTCTCATACGCACTAGAGCTACTCAAAGAGCTACTTCAAGAGCCAAATCTAACACCAGATAGCTTCACTAAAGTACAGACTACAACAGTTGGGCTATTAACACGAAAGCTAAATGACTATGACTATGTTGCAAAGTCAAATTTAAGATCACTCCTCTTTAAAGATACACCGCTAGCTACTCAGACATCTGGCACCATACAGAGTATCCAGAGTCTTAAACTTAGCGATGTAAAAGAGTTTCTCTCAAAACATCTAGGCATAAGCAGCGCTTTTATTGTTGTGGGTGGAGATATAGAGCTTGATAGACTAAAAAAAGAGCTACAGACTACTCTATCTGTTCTACCAAAATTACCACCAAAGGTACTACCATATTTCAGTGTCACCGCAGATGAGGGCAACACTACTCTTGTGAGGAAAAGTGAACAAGCTTATCTATACTTTGGCTCACCATACCACATAAAAGTTGATGATCCAGAGTGGTATAAGAGTCGTGTAGCAATGTTCATACTTGGTAGCAGTGGGTTTGGAAGTAGGCTTATGGAGCAGATCCGTGTCAAAAGAGGCTTGGCATACTCAGCATTTAGTCGCGCTGTAGTCTCAAACTCATCTAGCTATTTTTATGGGTATCTGCAGACAAAAAATGAGTCTCTTGATGAGGCATTGAGTGTTGTAGTGCAGACTATATCAGATTTTGTTAGAGATGGTGTAACACAGAGCGAGTTAGATCAAGCTAAAAAGTTTATCTTAGGCTCTGAGCCACTTAGAGTAGAGACACTATCACAGCGACTCTCAAGAACTCAAGATGAGTACTATAGAGGTAGAAAGTTAGGGGATAGCCGTACAGAACTTGAGCTCATTAGATCTCTTACGCTAGATGAGTTGAATGCATTTATCAAAAAACATACAGAGATCAACTCTTTGGCTTTCTCAATCCTCAAGGGCGAAGTTTAGATCTTGATGCTCTACTATCTTTATGGTTCTAAATAGTACAATTCGCAAAAAAAGGTTCTAGTAGTAATGAGTAGAGATTTTTTAACTTTTGATGTAGATCTTGATAATTTTATAGACGATCTTAACCAGATACTAGAGCATAACCAAAGAGCTATAGAGGAGCTACTGCTTCTAGAAGATAAGAGCTATGCTAGTTTCATCAAGCCTTTTGAGATGCTTAGTTTGAGGGCTACGGAGTTTTTTACACCTCTATCTCACCAAAACTCTGTCAACAATAGCGATAGAACCCAAGAGGTTTATGCTAAAGCACTATCTATAATCACAGAGTATAGCACACAAGTTTCTCAAAATGTACAGATCTATAGAGCCTACAGACAGATCAAAGCAGATCAGTACAACTCTTTAGACACGGCTTGTAAAAGGGTGTTAGATCTTGGCATAGAGGAGTTTGAGCTTAGTGGTGCACATCTAGATCAAAAGAGCAAAGAGACTCTAGCTAAAATCAACCTAAGAGTAAGTGAGTTATCTAATGACTTTTCACAAAACCTACTAGACGCAACAGCTGATTTTGAGTATCTTATAACAGACGAGAGAGATGTTGTAGGTATACCAGCAAGTGACCTAGAGCCTTTAAAGTGTAAAGATGGCTGGAAGTTTACTCTTCAGATGCCATCATACATTGCGTATATGACATATGGATCAAACTCTAAAATTAGACAAGATTTATATAGAGCATATGTAACGCGTGCACCTCAAAATGCTCTAATTATAGATGAGCTATTGGCTTTAAGAGATGAGATGGCAACACTGCTTGGGTTTGAAGATTATGCGTCATACTCATTGGCTTCAAAGATGGCAAAAGATAGTAAAAGTGTTTTAAAGTTTTTAGATGAGTTGCTACTATCTGCTAAAGATAAAGCCTCACTTGAACTCAAAGAGCTACAGCTCATGAGCAAAGCAGACCTTGTAAGTTCTGATATAGCCTACTACTCTCAGCGACTAAAAGAGCAAGAGTATGAGATTGATGAGAGTGCATATAGAGTCTATTTTGAGCTTCAAAGTGTACTCAATGGTATGTTTGATGCTCTTCATAGGCTCTTTGGCATAAGAGCTATCGAGCTTAATGATGTTATTGATGAACATACGCGTACATTTGAGATATATTTAGGCAAAAATCTAAAGGCTAGACTCTACCTAGATCTTGAAGCTAGAAGTAGTAAAAGAGGTGGTGCTTGGATGCACAACTTTGAGACAAACTGTACAGATGAGGATGGCAAAAAGCTTAGAGCAAGCGCTTTTGTAGTCTGTAATTTTGCTCCATCTACAGATACAACACCATCACTATTGCGCCATGATGATGTTGTAACACTTTTTCATGAGATGGGGCATGCGCTTCATCACATACTAAGTGAAGTGGATGAGTATAGCGTTAGTGGTGTTAATGGTGTAGAGTGGGATGCGGTTGAATTTCCATCCCAATTTTTAGAGAACTTTGCGTATGAACCAGCTATCTTAAAGCTTTTTGCATTCAACTACAAGAGTGGTGAGGTGTTGAGCGATGAGATGATAGAGAAGTTGCGTCGTGCTAAAAATTTTCAGAGTGCATCTGCGCTACTTAGACAGATTGAGTTTGCTATGTTTGATATGAAGCTTCATACAAAAGAGAACAGACTCACCACTCAAGAGCTCTTAGACCAGATACGAAAAGAGACCTCACTCATCAAGCCACCAAGTTACAACAAGTTTCAAAATGGATTTGCACACATATTTGCAGGTGGCTATGCAGCTGGGTACTATAGCTACAAATATGCCGAACTTTTAAGTGCAGATGCATATATGGCTATAATTGAGCAGGGTATTTTCGACACTCAGATAGGTAAAAAATATCTTGACATCATCTTAAAAAAGGGCGGAAGCTCTAGTATGCGAGTGCTATTTAAAGAGCTTCTTGGGCGCGAGTGTGATAGTAGTGCATTACTAAGATTTGATGGCATAGTATGAGATTTTTTTTAGCTATCTTGATCCTCTTGAGCGCAGCACAAGCTACTCAGTTTAAAGTAGCCTCTTATAATGTTGAAAATCTATTTGATCTAGTGCGTGATGGTAGTGAGTATGCAGAATATATACCAAATACATCATGGCAGTGGAATAGCAAAAACTACCGTATTAAGCTTAAAAACATAGCTTCAGTCATAGCTGAGGTAAAACCAGATATCATAGCACTTCAGGAGATAGAGTCTAGTAGAGCACTTAAAGATCTACAGCGCGCACTAAAACAAGAGGGTCACTACATGCCATATCGCGCTATTGCAGATGCCAAATCTACAACTGTGAAAAATGCCATACTCTCAAGGTACCCTATAGAGGTCAAAAAAGAGGTATGGGTCACTAAAAAACGGCGCTATAGAAATATCTTAGAGGTTAAGATAGAGATAGACAATAGATCTTTATATCTATTTGTAAATCACTGGAAGTCTAAAGGTGGAGCTGAGAGCAGGCGTATCGTAAGTGCAAAAGCTCTAAAAAAACGCATAGACACATTGGGTGATAAAAACATTATTCTCTTAGGTGATTTTAACTCACACTATGATGAAAAACATCTATTTAAACGCAATAGAAAACATAACGATACGGGCGGCATAACTGGCATCAATGATATACTCAAGAGCATGAGGGGCAACAGAGGCATCAGGGTTGATGATCTTAAAGTAGGTAGTGACTACTTTAGTAATCTATGGTACGAGCTACCAAAGAAAGAGCGATGGAGCCATAATTTTTACGGTAAAAAACAGTCTTTAGACTCTATGCTCATCTCTGCAAAACTCTACGATAAAAAAGGGTTAGAGTATGTCAAAGGTAGTTTTAATAGATATAATGAAGATTATCTTTTTTATAAAAAACGCATCTATAGATGGCAACAGAGTCGTAAATATCCAAAAAGACATCTAGGTAGAGGTTATTCAGATCATCTACTTATATATGCAAATTTTACCACTACAGGAGATAGATAGTGAACATAAGTACAATTCAGAGTTTTATATCAAAAGAGGCATTTAGTGGGGTGTTGCTATTTTTAGCAACCGTTTTAGCTGTTATAGTAGCAAACTCATCTTTGGGTGAATCATACTATGAGTTATGGAAGATGAGTGTTGGATTTAGCTTAGGTGAGCTTGATATCAAGATGAGTCTATCACACTGGATCAATGATGCACTTATGGCGCTATTTTTTCTTCTAGTGGGGCTTGAGATAAAACGCGAGATGCTCATAGGTGAACTCTCATCACTACAAAAAGCGGCATTTCCAGTTGTTGCTGCTATTGGAGGTATGCTTATACCAGCCTCCATATATATCGCAATAAATCCCGATAATCCTATGGGGTTTGGCATACCTATGGCGACTGATATCGCATTTGCACTTGGGATTTTAATGCTACTTGGCAGTCGTGTAAATCCATCGCTTAAGGTCTTTTTGGTTGCACTTGCTGTTGTTGATGATCTAGGTGCCATTATAGTAGTTGCTACGGTCTATACAAGTGAGATACATGCTAGCTATTTTGTCTACGCTGGTATCACCTATGCACTCATATGGACACTCAATATCAAAGGTGTTCGTAAGCTATGGCCATACCTCATACTAGGTGTAGCTCTATGGTACTTTGTCCATGCTATCGGTATACATGCCACAATAGCTGGAGTACTTCTGGCATTTGCAATACCTATAGGCTCTAGGATAGACGAGAGAGAGTTTATAGATAGTGCTAGAGAGTCTATTACTCTATTTGAGAGCCACATGGATAAGATACCAGCTCTTAATCACCAGCAGATAGATGAGCTAGAACGCATAAACTACAACTCTATCAAAGTTAGAAGCCCACTTGTTAGACTTGAACATATCTTGCACGGCTATAGCGCCTTTCTCATCATGCCACTATTTGCATTTGCTAATGCTGGTGTCATTATAGATTTTAGTACTATGTCTGAACATCTCAATATAGTACTTGGTGTAATCTTAGGTCTACTTATAGGTAAACCTATAGGTATTTTTGGTCTTACCTATCTGGCAACAAAATTGAAGATTGTTAAAAAACCAGACACCATAACATGGTCAGAGATCATAGCTGCAGGCTTTTTAGGAGGCATAGGTTTTACTATGTCTATATTTATCACCCAGCTAGCCTTTGCTGATGCATCACTCATAGCAGCTGTAAAACTAGCCATCTTTATAGCATCATTTATAGCCGCTCTTATCGGAGTTGGACTCATACTAAGAGGTGCTAACAAAAAAGAGAGAGCAGTAGGGTAGGCCTACAGTTAGATCTCAACTAAGACCCACTCTCTAACTTTATCTTAGCGCTATTGCTATCTTGTAGCGCTAAGTGGTGTAGTTTTATTTTGTTGCACACATCTTTGTACTAACATCTACTCCTCTAATTACCAACACTTCAAACCCCAAGTCTAAGTAGTTTAACCATCAAGCTAACATGTAGACAAACTCTTTATGTATGGTGAAAAATATAAGTTTATATGCAAAGTGTTAAGTGTTACTTGACACTTTGCATTATTTATAATATACTTTCTCTATCAATCTAAATACATTAGATTTTTTAAGGATATGTTTAATTATCTATTAGAGACTGGAGGATAAGATGATAAGCCCTATGAATATAGCTGGAATTGGAAAAGCTCTACCTCGTAATGAAGTAAGTTCTTTGAGTATAGATAGCAAGCTTGGTTTGGGTAGTGGTACAGTTGAGAAACTAACAGGATTACAGAGGCGCTATTTTCTAGATGAGACAGGCACATCTTTAGAGCTAGTCTTTGATGCTATCACAGAAGCACTAGAGCATGCGCAATTAACAATTGATGATATCGATTGTATTATTAATTCTAGTGCTACAATGGAGCAGGCAATACCTTATAACGGAGCAAGTACTCATAAACTATTACAACCATCGAGACCTATTCCAAGTTTTGATATAAATATGACATGTTTGAGTACATTAAGAGCTTTTGATATTGCTTCTAAACTGT
>JAMONY010000009.1 GCA_027066325.1 Helicobacteraceae bacterium
TTATTTGGTATAAGGGGTATCAACTTATGGCAGAGTCTCATATCCATCTCAAAAGTCTCAAGATTGCGGTGATTGATTCCTATGATATCTGCACCCGCAAAGATCGCTTTTGTAAGATCTATCTTGTCATGTATCTCCACTAAAGCCTCCATTCCAAGATGACGCGTGTACTCCAAGAGCTCTTTTAGCTCTTTGCGACTTAACGCTTTTGCAATAAGAAGCACAAAGTCTGCACCATAAACTAAAGCCTCAACCAACTGATATTTACTAACTATAAAATCTTTGCGCAACAGTGGTATGCTAGCATATCTTCGTATGCCCGATAGGTACTCTAAATTGCCTTGAAAAAAGTGTGGCTCTGTAAGAACTGAGATAGCGTTTGCTCCACCTCTCTCATACCCTTGAGCTATATCTAATGGGTCAAAATCCTCTCTAATTATACCTTTTGAAGGGCTAGCTTTTTTCACCTCTGCTATAATGCGATATGGCTCATCTTCAGTGGCTCTCAAATGCTCTCTAACTGGTCGTGGAGCGCGTGCATTATAAGCCAATGAGCGACCAAGCCAATCTAAACTATACTCACTCTGCCTAATGGCAAGATCCTCTTTAGTCTTCTCTATAATATCATCTAAAATCATCTAAACTCCTTATCTTCTATGCAGCTATCTATCATAATCTTATGCTCTTTAATCTCTGGGTCACTATCTTTGATACTATCGATCACACTCTTTGCGGTCTCACACTCGCCCAACATGTAGTACCCCCAGGCAAGAGAGTCAAGATAGTAACTAGAGTCGGGTTCGCTAAGTAGTGCCTCTTTAACATACTCCATCGCCCTCTCAACATCTATGCCATGCTCAATCATGGTGTAACCTAAGTAGTTTAAAAACATAGGTTCAGGTGTGATCCTAACAGCTTGAGAGAGCCTGCGGATCACAATCTGTAAAGTTCTCTTATCTATAGGCTCTAACTCATACAAAAAGATTGCACTTTGAGCTAGATAAGTAGCACTACCACTACTCTCATAGAGCTCAAAAGCGACTTCTGATGCTCTTTTGTACTCTTTTTTAGCACTTAGTAGCCTAAGCAGTGCTTCGCGTTGATTTGGATTTTGATCTACAAACTTCTCAAGCGAATCGATATCACCTCTGTACTCATATAGCTGAGCTATGATAGCTGCAATCTTCTCATCTTTACTGCTCTTAAAAAGTCTAAGATATGTATTTAACATACCATCTATATCACCAAGATCGCTATAAAAACCTGCTAATCTACCACATATCAACTCACTACACCCTCTAATGCGTGAGTGTGTCTCAAGCTGAGCTATAGCCTCCTTCTTTCTCTGCAAATTTACATACAGTGTAACAGCCAAGGCATTTAGTATCTGCTCATCTTGATCTATGGCGTATGCACTCTCATAATACTTCAATGCACTCTCATGGTCATTTAGGAGTGTAAATATAGAGCCTGTAAGCTGATAATCCTCTACAGACTTTGTCTCTCCTGCTAGTTTGACACTAAGCTCACTAGCCTCTCTTAGTCTCTGAAGTGCCACCAATGCTTTGATCTTAAAACGCAAAATTTGGCTGTTTGGCTCACTATCATCAATCTCAACTATAAGCCTAGTATACTCTTGAGCTAGCAGAAGATTGATATATATATTTTCTCTATACTCCTCTAGCGGGTTTAAACCATAGAGCTCTTGGTAGTATGATGATGCTAGATGAAACTTACCACGACTACTAGCATCAAGAGCTACTAACATGTATGTATCTTGCTCAAAGTTATCTGAAACTACATTAGGCTTCATCTGGCTATGTGTTGAGCATCCTGCCAAAAAGAGCAAGCAAACTGCTATGATATATCTAAACATCTATCACTCCTACACACTCCTGTTTAAGCTCATCAACTCTATCTCTATAGTAGTCCCAAAATGGAAATGAGCTACACTGCAGTGGTCTAGCACCATATATCTTACACCCTTTTGAGACGGTATCAAAAAAGATACACTCATAAGAGTCACCTCTTCTAACCTCTTTGATCAGATATCGGTAACCGCTCTTAAAAACATAGAGCTTCATAAGTGTATCAGTATCAACTTCAAGATAAGAAGAGATTTTGGCAATATCACCTCTAAAAATCCTTATGCTGCCGCTCTTACCTATGCAACACTTTCCGCCACAATCCTCACAAGCTGATGGATCAAAAGCGTACGAGAAGCCTTTTTTCTCTACTAAACTTGACATTTTATCGTATGGGTCCTAGCTTTTGCATATATCTCTTTGCTTTTTAGTGATAGTTTATCGTTCTCAAAGGCTATCAAAGGTGCTCTGATCTTCATAAGTGATGATGAGTTGACTCTAGCATGTACTAGCACCAATGACGAATCTCTATCTATCTTGGAGTGAACAAACTGAGCCTCAACAACTCTCATCTTAGCGCACTCAAGAGCTACACATAACTCTAAAAACTGTTTAGCATCATAACATAAAAAGAGATGTGCATGTGGCTTAAGAAGCTTTGAGCACTTTTTTAAAAAAGCCTTTAGTGGTAGATGCTGATTGTATCGTGCCATATGGATCATAGGGTTAGTAGATCTACTAGCTCCATCGTGATAAAATGGTGGATTTGAGACAATATAGTCATATCTATACTCACTATCATACTCCAAAAAATCTACACACTCAATCTTATAAGATAGCCCATTGACTTTGGCATTTCTAGATGCTAACTCCACAAAGACCTGCTGCTTCTCTACTGCTCTAAGGTTTACTTTTGGGTTATCGCGCGCAACTAACAGACCTACCACTCCACATCCAGCACCAACATCTAACATCTCACCTCTTGGTGAGTGCTGATCTATAAAATCATACAGATACAAAGAGTCGCTATTGTAGCAGTAGCCACCATCTGGTTGATATAGAAGCATTCTTCTCTCTTGTTTTAAGATGACTCTATCGCTTAAGTGCCGCGTATGGTGCCATCATCTTTGTCTGCAGCGTAGCAGCATCTTGCTCCACCTTTAAAGCACCCTCTAAGATTGTGCCATCTAGTGATACAATCTTAGTAGATATAAGTAGTTTCAGAGCACGATATAGCTCAACTGCCACTCTAATATCTGCTTTAGACTCCTCTGCATACTCTTGGTAGTCACTCCCCTCAACATAAACAATGCGCCTCATCTTAGCGTTATACTCATCTAAAAAGAGTGTAAGTGCTCTTGAGCATCTATGGTGAGATTCAAGATACTCTGCTAGATTCTCTTTTTTACGCAACTGAGAACTGAGCTCTAGGTGCTGAGATGATGCATCTGTAAATACACTCTTTGCATACTTGATATTGCTAGATGCTCTTTTAAAGTAGTAAAATATAGATATCACAACTGCTGGTACAATAAACATGGTAGCTAGCACAGCAAGCCCCATATTTGCATTTTCAACTCCACCTATCATGTCTGATATGCCCATCAATAGAGCCTCAATAGATGAGAACTGTAGAGGTATCTTATATGCTGATAGCACAAAGAGTATAAGTGCGATACTAACCATCAGCGACACAACTAAACCAAGCATAATCGCCATGCCAACACCAGAGCTAAATCGCTTCACTTTTATAGGATCAATTGCCTCAATACTGGCATAAAATTTACCCGATATATCTTCAGGCTCTATGTCTGTATATGTGATCTCTGAGCCACTAAAAAGTGCGTTTTGTACATTGAGATAGCGCTCATCAAACTTTTTAAGCTCAATATCTATATCTTTTAAGATCTCTGCAGTATGCTCCTCTATCAAGCTACTTACTCTATCATCAGCCTTGATAAGCTTCTCATCTATATCTTGAAGCATCTGTTGTGATGAAGATACCAGCTCTTTTGCTTCTAAATTCTTTTTGCGTGGTAGTGACACTTATAGCTCCTTATAAAAACGCTAAGATTTCATCTTCTATATCTTCTATCTTCACTACTCTCTTATGGATAATCTCTCTCTCAAAAAGTGTTTTTATCATAGCAGGTATAGGCATTGAAGCTCTATCGGATACTGCCGTTAAAGCGACTATGTCATGTAGATTTTCTGATGAGCCAAGAGCGGCTGCAACTTCTGGTGAAAACTTTGTCCACTCCGCTGTTGAGTAGAGTACACTAACTATATCTTTATCTGCACAACTCTCATATGCTTTAATGCATGTAGCAGTATGTGGCTCCAATATATAGCCGCTATCAAAAACTCTACTAATTATCTTCTTAACCTCTTTGCTTGTAGCAAACTC
>JAMONY010000010.1 GCA_027066325.1 Helicobacteraceae bacterium
GCTTGGAAACTATGCACAACGACTTGCAAATAAATCAGGTTTGCCTGTGCAGTATACAACAGGAAATGTTAGTTTATTACCATATTTTGGACCAGTAACTTTCTATCCTCATAGCTGGGACTTTGCTTATCCAGTCAAATAGGAGATTTTAATGATAAAAAATATTATAATAGTGCTAATGACTCTCATGATAATTATACTATTTGTTGCAATGTATTTCATCTTTTTTTCATATCAAAAAAATTTGCAAGATACATTTTATTTATCAGATAAACAGATTATATTATATATAAGATATGCAGAAGATGGAAACATAAGCGCAATATTAAACCTGCAAGCCTATTATGCTGTTAATAATAATGTAGAAAAATTTAAGTATTGGCAAGCAAAAGAACAGGCGTTAGCAAAGGGGACGCATGAATAAAAATAAAATTATAGCTACCCTAGCAGGGCTAATAGCATTAGCTATATTTTTAATAGCCATATTCATGTATCTGTATGCATCCTTTCCAAAACTTTAGGGTTAGTCGCCACCTATAACCCCTAGCAATAGTGTTACAAACAGTAACTAATCTTCAATTAAAACATACTACATATACCCTCCTTTTTTCCATCAAACCAATCAAAAAAGTCACATCTAAGCTGGCGTCAGCTAAAATACCCAATGTCCAAAAACCCAAGATCACTATCATAACCAACAGGCACAAATCAAACTTTAAAAGTACCATTTGGCTTTGCAGGTGGGCTATGCGATAGTGATACCAAGTTAACTAAGTATGCCCATTTGAGTATACGAGATATATTGAGAGAAGATAGCTAAAGGGTCTCTAGGGCTCTCTCAAGGCTAAGTGCTCCATCAAATAGTGTCTGTTCATCATATGGTGCGGCTATGAGTTGTAGCCCTATAGGTAGAGTATCTTCATCTTTGTTAACCGGTAAGCTTATGGCTGGTAGTCCTGCTAGATTAACTCCTATGGTGTATATGTCACTAAGATACATCTGCAAAGGATCACTCAATGCTCCAAACTTTGGTGCGGTAGTTGGTGCTACTGGGCTTAGTATGAGGTCTACTTTTTCAAAAAGTTTTGCGTACTCATCTTTAATCACTCTTCTGACTTTTTGTGCTTTGATGTAGTAGGCATCGTAGTATCCGCTAGATAGTACAAAGTTGCCAAGCAGGATGCGTCTTTTGACCTCATCACCAAAACCTTCTGAGCGACTATTGATATATAGCTGCTCAAGCGTATCGGACTCCGCTCGTCTACCATATCGAACACCATCGTATCTAGCAAGATTAGTTGTTGCCTCAGCTGTTGCTGTGATGTAGTAGGCCGATATGTCATACTTAGGATCTAGTAGGGTGCACTCTACAATGTTGTGACCAGCGTCTTTGAGTGCCTTTACTGCTTTTTTGTAGGCCTTTTGGATCTGTGGTGCAGCGTTTTCTAAGTGTGATGGTGTGATGCCTATGTTTAGAACTCGATTACCATCTAGTTTGTCAACTACACTCTCATACTCTACATCGGCACTTGTAGAGTCATTTTGATCATAACCACTGATGATATCATAAAGCAGTGCGGCATCCTCTACATCTTGAGTCATAGGCCCTATCTGATCAAGCGAACTTGCGTATGCACCTAGACCGTAGCGACTCACTCTGCCGTAAGTGGGCTTCATGCCTACTATGCCACAGTATGCAGCTGGCTGACGAATGGAGCCACCAGTATCACTACCAAGAGCTGCTATCGCTTCACCTGATGCAACCGCAGCAGCAGATCCACCAGAGCTTCCTCCTGGTACACATGAGTTATCATGAGGGTTAAGAGTCTTACCGTAGTAGCTACTCTCAGTGGTTGATCCCATGGCAAACTCATCCATGTTTGTTCTACCAAAAGCACATAGTCCAGCACCTTTGAGCTTATCTATAACAGTTGCATTGTATGGGCTTATGTATCCTTGAAGTATCTTAGATCCCGCTGTAACACTCCACCCCTTAACTTGAATATTGTCCTTGATAGCTATAGGTACACCATCTCCAGCTTCATCGAGGGATATGAAAGCATTGAGTAGGCTGTTGTCTACTTTTGCGCGCAACTCATCTTTGAGTTTAGCTATACCGCTACTGTCTAGCTTAAGTGCCTCTCTTAGTTTCATGACTGCTCCTCATCTTGCTCTTTTGCTTTTTTTGCTCTTTTGACGCCAAATATTGCTATGCCTATAACCATAAATATGATAAGTATGCTCTCAATGATAAATGAGACAGGGACTGCTGAGGCTAAATCAGGCATCTAGTACCTCTGCACATCTCTTGCATAATCCATCCTCTTTTTGTGCTTTGTGTCTCCAGCATCGAGGACATCTGTGTGCTATAGATTTTTTGATGTGAAATGTATCATCATCTATCTTAAAGCTACCTAGCTCTTCACCACCATCTACATTGAGACTGGAGACAACAAACCACTCTTCACACTCACTGATATGTGTGGCTATTTTGGAGTCTGTGTATAGCGATATCTCAAGTGTGCTTTTGATAAGCTTATCTTTTTTTAGTTGATCTACTACTGCTCCAAAGCTCTCTCTAGCTCTGCTCATGTACTCATAATCAAAATCTGACTCTATAGGCTCAATACTCTCATACTCTAACTCAAATATAGAGTCTGCATCACCTCTGATGATAGATGGTGACTGCTCAACTATCTCATCGGCTGTATATGTTAAGATCGGAGCTATGAGTAGTAGTAGGTTTTTGACCATTATCGCCATAGCACTTTGTGAAGCACGCCTGCTCTTTGAGTCTATCTTATTGCAGTACAGAGAGTCCTTGGTCATGTCTATATACATGCCACTAAGTTCGTTAACTATAAAGTTGTTGATAAGCCCCATGGCATGCACAAAGTTATACTCCTGAAAGTATCTATAAGCTCTATCAAAAACATCTTTTGCTCTTGAGAGTATCCATCTATCTAGTACTCCTAGCTCTGAGTATGGCACAAGAGTATCAAGATCATCTATGTTGGCTAGCATGATTCTAAATGTATTGCGTAGTTTACGGTAGTTTTCAGATATCTGTTTTAAAATAGCATCAGAGATCTTCTGGTCATTTTGATAGTCTGACATAGCTACCCATAGTCGAAGTATCTCAGAGCCGTGTTGCTTGATGATCTTGGATGGTACTATCACATTGCCTTTAGATTTACTCATCTTTTCACCATGTGCATCATTGGTAAATCCGTGTGTTACAACACTTTTATAGGGGGCTTTAGCCTCTATGGCACAACTTAAAAATAGCGAAGATTGAAACCAGCCACGATGCTGATCGCTACCCTCTAAGTAGAGATCGGCTTGATACTCTCCAGCGTTATAGTTGCGTGACTTAAGCACCGCATTCCAAGTAGCGCCACTATCAAACCATACATCTAGTATGTCTGTTACTTTCTCTAGCTCATCTGGATTGTAGCCTGAGCCTGGATATAGTAGCTGCGCTATATCTAAAGAGTACCATGCATCAGATCCACTCATCTCAAATATCATAGCAGTAAAGTTTAACACCTTCTCATCTAGTAACACTTCACCTGTCTTTTTGACTCTAAAAAAGGCTATGGGAACACCCCAGTCCCTCTGTCTTGAGATGCACCAATCTGGTCGATTCTCTACCATGGATTTTAGTCTATTATGCCCACTTTTTGGTATAAAGAGCACTTTTTCTAGCTCACTTAAGGCATCTTCCCTTAGGGTACAATCTGCACCTTTGGCTCTCTCATCAACGCTTATAAACCATTGTGGTGTTGCACGAAATATCAGAGGTGTGTGGCTTCTCCAGCAGTGTGGGTATGAGTGTGTAAACTTAGTGTGATATAGTAGAGCATCACCAAGAAGCTCTAAGATAGCATCATTGCACTTTAGAACTAGCTTGCCAACAAACTCCTCTGGATTTGGGAGTAGGTTATGTTTTATGATACCTTCATCAAAACAGCCACTATCGTCTACACACATAAGCATTTCAAGGTTGTATTTTAGCCCTA